>CAZDAB010000677.1:0-2059 GCA_964502855.1 uncultured Desulfobacteraceae bacterium
ACACATCCTTCCAGCGTCATGGGTATGAGTTTAATCCAAGGATCATCCTTTTTAGATGACATCTCTTTTTCTAATGTTTCAAATGTCTTATTTCTATCTGGTTCAAGTGTCCGGTTATGGATTTCTCCGTCATGGCAAAGAACACCGTCCAGAGTCTGAAGACAAAGGTTCCATCCTTTGCCTTTACATTCCACCTTGTCCAGAAAATGAACACTCTGGACGTTATGCTGAAAATAACCGATACCGTTTGACCGGCAAAGCTCTGACAAAAACCGTTCACCGTCATGTCCGAATGGTGTATGCCCGATATCATGGCCCAGAGAAATGGCCTCAATGAGATCCTGGTTCAATCCCATATAACGACCGATGGTCCTTGCAATTTTCGATACCAGTTGAACATGGAGCACACGGTGGGTGATATGATCATTGTGTATAAGATAAAAGACCTGGGTCTTATCGATATATCGCGTGTAGGCCCGTGAATGCAGAATCCGGTCCGCATCCACAGAAAATTTCAGGCGATACCCTTCCTCTAAACGCACCTCATGAAACCGTCGCACCCCTGCGACACTCAACGTAGCAATGGGAGACAAATTTTCCGTTTCCCGGTGTTTTAGGGCGACACTGAGCATATCGAGGTTTTCTTCTTTAAATCTGGCCATTTTCTATCATGCTCTCCATGAGTTTAATGTAATCTATCCCCGCCTTTCTGAATCCTTCTTTACCGAATTTCATATTGGCTTCAAGAACATACAAATTTTTGTCATGCTCAATGATATCGATCCCCACGTCGTCCCACCGGCATCTTTGGGCAGTATCAAGGGCAAGATCAAGAACATTTTTAGGCACAGAATCCAGACTGATGGTTGCACCCACAGCAACATTACTTCTAAATTCACCCGAAGGCGCAATGCGCCAGTATGCATGAACGACCCGATCTCCTATTACAACAACCCGTATATCGCGATCTGACGGCAGGTATTCCTGAATATAGGCAACATTCGACCGGCTGATATAGGAATCCAGATCTTCTCGATTCCGGATAAGGTAAACCCCCCTTCCCATAGCCGATCCCCGTGGGACTTTGGCAATAAAAGGAAATTGAAAATGTTCGCAAATAGAGTTTTTCTGGCGTTTTCCATAAAACACCCGGGTCCTGGGATGCGGTATTTCGAGAAGATTAAACAGGGCGGTCTGTTTGATCTTGTCCTGAACACATTTATAATTATGATAACTGGGAAAGGTTTTTTTCCCCACGGCATCGAACAGTTCGGCATAGAAGGTGGTCGGAAAGTATATCTTTTCGGCTTTTCGGATAAGATCCGCCTCCGTATGGCTGTAATCGGAAAAATTGGGTCGCACCCCCAAGGTTACAACATTTTTACAGTTTTTAAGCCGTGCTTCAAGGGCGATGACTTTTTTAACGTTTATCATAACGGTCAAACAGCCTCATAATGATATCGTGGCTCCGTTCGGTATGACTTCCCGGCCAGTATATTCGCCGGCATCGGCCGCATGTCTGAAAAATATCGCAGGTTTCCCAGATAAAGTCAGGCACATTCCCCCGCACGGAATCCTTGTCCACCGGTTGGATACGGGTGTTACACCGGATGCATCGTGAAAAAGGAAGCGTATCCCTATAAACAATTCCCAGCGTGTGAATCACCTCTTTAAGCTGCTCAAATGGATTGTTTGACGTTATAAAAATAAACTCTTGCGGCAAGTTGCCGTTCCGGACACGCTCGGTGCGAGTAAGCAAAATACGTTTTTTTCTTCCCGAATCCACGACGTTTTCAGCTGAAAAATCGGGCTCATAAGATGTATCAAATCCGAGAATCCGCAGCCATTTTGCCAGTTTGCCCAGCGTAGGCTCCGCAGTGAAGCATATTTCACTCTTGCTGTTCATGGGTCACCGGCACCCGTACCCCGATCGAACAATCAATAATCAATTGCAAGTTAGTTCGCTTCGCTCACAATTGGAATAATGGAACAATGGAATACTGGAATATTGGGTCTTTTTTGCATCGCATTGAAAAAAATTATGTTTTATGAGATAATC
>CAZDAB010000678.1:0-2056 GCA_964502855.1 uncultured Desulfobacteraceae bacterium
GTTCGGGATTTCCTTTGGTTTGTTCCTCGTAGGTGGGCACCCAGAAATATGACTGGAGCAAGACGATAATGAGAAGTAGGGGTGCAAAAATGAGGAAGCGTCGTATAGTCATAGTGCTGTCTCAAAGTGAGACCTTTGCAAAACGCCCCCTTTCGCTCAATTCCTGCGTCAGCTCAAATTTTAATCCTCAAAATACTTAATGTATTCCTGTGGTTAAAATTTTCGCCTTTCTTGGACTTGAACAAAATTAAACATTTTTCAAAGGTCTCAAAGTGTAAGGTTCTTTTTTTGGAAGCAACATCCAGATTAATTGAAACCTTAAGAGATTCAAGTTTTTGAGTCAAGTGAAAAGGCGCTGTGGTAAACACGAAACCGCTTGGGTACGGCCGGGTGAGGAGCAATAAAAAAATAAACGATTGACTAATTCAATGGATTTTGAAATTTTCAGACAGAACCATAATCCAACAAAATCCATACCTGTAGGGTGGAGCATCAGAACAATGAAGCGATTTTTCAAGATTGTCATGTTAGCGGTTATTTTTGCAACGGTAGCGGTTTTAGGTGCCAGGTGGTTTATAAAAGCAAAAGAGAACTCGTCCGCATCCGAACTCAGGATCTACGGGAATATCGATATCCGAAAAGCCGACCTTGCGTTTAACGAACAGGAGCGAATTGCTCAGGTTTTGGTGGAAGAAGGCGACCGTGTTACGGCAGGCCAGGTTCTGGCGATACTGCAGACCAATCGACTGGAAGCCCAGATCGAAGAGGCCAAGGCACAAATCGCCGCCCAGCAGGAGGTCGTCAAACGGTTTGAATCCGGGACCCGACCGCAGGAGATCGAGCAGGCACGCGCCGAGAGGGCGGCGGCAAAAGCCACAGTCCGGAATTCGATGCTAAATTTCGAGCGCATCAGTAAAACGTCAGGGGCCGGAGCAACGAGCGAACAGGCTCTGGATAATGCCCGGGCTCAGTTGGATGTGGATCAGGCCCAGCTCAAAGTCAAAGAAAAGGCGCTGAATCTTGCACTGGAAGGCCCTCGCAAGGAAGACATTGCCGCGGCCAAAAACACGCTGGAGGCACTCAAGGCGTCTCTTTCTTTATTAAAGATAAGGATTGCGGATATGACGTTGATATCTCCGTCTCCGGGTATCATTCAAAACCGAATTCTGGAACCCGGAGAAATGGCGAGCCCGGACCGGCCGGTTGTCACCCTGGCGTTGACCGACCCCAAGTGGGTGCGGGCCTATGTACCGGAGCCGGATCTCGGCCGCATCAAACTCGGCATGACGGCCAAGATCTTGAGTGATTCGTTTCCGGATCAAAGTTTTGAAGGCTGGATCGGCTTTATTTCCCCTGTGGCCGAATTTACCCCGAAAACCGTGGAGACCGAGGATTTACGGACAAAACTGGTGTATGAAGTAAGGGTTTTCGTTCATGATTCCAAAGATCTGCTTCGTTTGGGAATGCCGGTCACGGTGATCGTGGGCCGTACCGTTTCACCCGGTGCATTCCGGGAGGACAGCGTTCCGGCCCAAAAAGCCGCCAAACCGGATCAAGGATAGCCGGCCATATGACTGCTCAGTCACATGCGCAGACCCCGGCCGCCACGGATGTGGTACTGGCAGTCCGGAACTTAACAAAGGAGTTTTCCTCCAAAAAGGGGCCTGCGGTTCAGGCCCTGCGCGACGTTTCACTGGAAGCCCGCTGCGCACAGGTAACCGGACTTGTGGGGGCGGATGGAGCCGGGAAAACCACCTTGATCCGTACGGCAGCCGGCTTGATCGTCCCCACGGCCGGCACGGTTGCCGTCCTGGGCCTCGACAGCATGGTCCATACCATCGAGATTCAGAGTCGTGTCGGTTATATGCCCCAAAAATTCGGCCTGTATCAGGATCTGACCGTGACGGAAAACATGAATCTCTATGCCGATCTTCAGGGGGTGCCGTCTTCGGTGCGAAAAGATCGGTATCACCGTCTGCTTCAGATGACCGGCCTGGAACCCTATACCCGGCGTATGGCCGGTGCGCTTTCCGGCGGAATGAAACAGAAGCTGGGG
>CAZDAB010000679.1:0-2048 GCA_964502855.1 uncultured Desulfobacteraceae bacterium
CACAGGCATTTAAAGAGGCGCCGGCCATGCCTAAAGAGGATATTATTCTGATCAATCAATCCGGCAGGGGAGACAAAGATATTTTTACCGTTGCCGATGCATTTGCCGATCCAAAGTGGCAGAAATTTATCAAGGAAAAAGCCGAGGAATATCATGCTTGAAGCGTATTTAAAAAACAGCCTCAGAAAAAAAGAAATCCTGTTAATGACACATATCGTTCTGGGGTATCCCACATTCCATGATAGTTACAACATCATAGAATCCATGGTCAACGCAGGTGTGGATCTGATGGAGCTGCAAATCCCGTTTTCCGAACCCATTGCAGACGGCCCCGTAATTCTGCACGCCAATCAAAAGTCTCTTTCAAGGAAGACAACCGTTCAAAAATGCATGGATTTTGCCCAAAAGGTTACCGGAGCTTTTGATGTTCCATTCCTTTTTATGAGTTACTACAACATTCTTTTTAAATACGGGGTCGGCAGGTTTACTGAAGCAATGGCCCAAAGCAATATTAAGGGTGCCATTGTGCCGGATCTTCCTCCTGAAGAAGGGAGAGACTACCTTGGCGCCATGGAAAAACACAACCTTGTTCCGATCTTCATATTTTCTCCAACCACGCCGGATGAGCGGATGAAATACCTTGCCTCCTTTGGAAAAGGCTTCATTTATTGCGTGGCCAGAAAAGGGGTAACCGGTGTGAATACGGATTTCTCCAATCAACTGAAAAAATATCTTGCAAGATGCCGGAACGCCACAGATCTTCCTCTGGCCCTGGGTTTTGGGGTTAAGGAAAAAAAAGATGTTGATTTTCTAAAGGGAGAAGCCGATATCGCCGTGGTGGGATCACAAACCATTCGGCTGGTTGATCAAGAAGGCGTTGGCGCTGTTGGTAAATTTATAAAAAGCCTGGGGTGAACTTAGTTCGCTACGCTCACAATTGGAATGTTGGAATAGTGGAATAATGGGTTTGAAGGAGTTTTTTACAATTAAAATGGTTTATTTCCGCCTTTATCCCCAATATTCCAATATTCCAATATTCCAACATTCCATTCTTCCATTCTGATGAAATAAACAGGTTGCCATTAATAAACCTTTATTTTTAAGAAGTTGTAGGATTTTCGAGATGTTTAATTGTATTTTCTGAAAATCAAAGTTGCGTTTGTTCCTCCGAAGCCGAAAGAATTGGAAAGAGCGGTATCAATTTTTGCCTGTTTTGCCTCCCCGTACACATAGTTCAATCCCCGGCATCCCGGATCAATCTGCTCCAGGTTCAAAATCGGAGGGACCTTATTATTATAAACGGATAATACGGTCGAAATGGCTTCAATTCCTCCTATGGCACCCAGAGAATGGCCAAGCTGAGATTTATTTGCGGTTATAAACGGCCGTTCTCCATCAGATCCAAAGACTTCTTTTATGGCATTGGCTTCATTAATATCCCCTTTGGGCGTGGATGTGGCATGGGGATTGATTAAATCCACTTCCTGGGCCTCAATTTGTGCATCTTCCAAGGCCAGTTTAATGCATCTAATGGCGCCGTCAATATCAGGCTCGGTAATATGGCTGGCATCCCCGGTCATTCCAAAACCGATGATTTCCGCATAGATCTTTGCTTTTCTGGTTAAGGCGTGTTCCAGCTCTTCCAGGATCAGAATGCCTGATCCGTCTGCCATAACAAAGCCGTTACGGTCTGCCTCAAATGGCCGGGAAGCGGATTGCGGCGAGTTGTATTTTGCGGACAGCGCTTTAAGTGCATGAAAACCGGCTATGGTTAATGGGGTAATCGCGGCTTCTGTTCCGCCACAGGCAATGGCGTCTTCTTTGCCCAGTTGAATTCTCTGGAAAGATTCGCCAATCGCATGAGCGCCGGAAGCGCAGGCCGTTGCAATGCAAGCATTGGCGCCTTTGGCCTTAAAAGAAATACTGACATTGCCGGCAGCCAGATTGGGTATCAGACGCGGGATTAAAAAGGGGGATACTTTTTTACCGGCTGAGAAACGTTTAAATTCGTTTTCCCATGACTGGGGGCCACCCAAACCCGAGCCGAT
>CAZDAB010000680.1:0-2037 GCA_964502855.1 uncultured Desulfobacteraceae bacterium
GGTTGTAGCTTAATTTAAAACCGGAATCCTCCAGTTCACGCTGAACCAAGACAAAGCTTTATTTATTCTTTTTAAAAAAATTTTCTGAAAGCTCACACCAAGCAATAGAACACCTTGAAAAACAGTATCCTTCCATCAAACGATTTTCGATTGTTTAAACAAAAGGAGTAAAAGAGGTTAGATCTATGTTTGACCCTTACAGAATACTCAACAATTTAAATGAAGCGGATGATACCGCTTATTTGGACACGTTACAAATATACTGCAATATAGCAGTTTTTTGAAACCTATTAATTATTGTGATATCGAATTTCAATAACCTTATTTAAATCGCCGGAAACTTATGCTGACCTTCTTACACGCTGCTGATATTCATCTGGATTCGCCTCTGCGAGGTTTATCGTCCTATAAAGGTGCGCTCCCATTTGCCACGCAATTGAGAAAATATTGCCTTATGTGAATGATATTGAGCCAGAAATATTATCTGTAGTCCAAGGAACGGAATTTGCGAATCATGCCGAAAAATATGCAATAAAATTATGGGCCACAGGAAAAACAATTAACGATAGCTGGTGTTACGGTTTGAGCCCTGACATTCCGTGGGTTTTTTCAAATAATAGGGACATAGAGATTTGGTTTAAACATTATGACAAATTGAAAAGTTTGATAAAAGGTTTCATGAAACCTCATTACTGGATTTCTATTGATTATATGCCCCTTAGATTTTAGATGCATAAGATAAAAGTGGACCCGTAAAGAGTGGAACAATCGGCTTTCACCGATAGAGTTAAACCCGAAAGAGAGCCAAGCAAAATGCCTATGTCAAAAAACGAATTGGAGGATCTGAAATATGCAAAAGAACTCTTAGAAAACCCTGGGCTGGCTGCAAGAATCACCGATGCATTGGGAACAGCTATTGATAAAGGGTTTGATCTTCTGCCCGCCAAATGGTCAGAGATCGTTCAGCAGACCACAAAAGAATCATTGCGCAAGGCACTGGAATTTGCGGTCATGACCATGGATGATCGGCCAAGGGTATCTTCTTGGATTTTTTTGCACAAAATGCTTGCTGCAACTTCCGGTGCAGTAGGTGGCGCCTTTGGTCTTCCAGCGCTTGCAGCGGAGTTGCCTGTCTCAACTATCATCATATTCCGTTCCATTGCCGATATTGCACGGAGCGAAGGTGAAAAGATCAAAACCCTCGAAGCAAAATTGGCTTGTTTGGAGGTTTTTGCTCTTGGAGGAAAATCACCCAAAGACGATTCGACGGAAACCGGGTATTTTGTGATGCGGGCTGCTTTTGCCCGCGAGGTTTCCGAGGCCGCCAAATACATAGCGAAAAAAGGGGTGACCGAGAAGGGTGCTCCGGCGATCGCAAGGTTCATTACCACAATTGCATCCCGTTATGGAGTAAATGTTTCTGAAAAAATTGCTGCACAGGCCGTTCCTCTGATTGGCGCAGCAGGAGGTGCGTTGATAAACACGATTTTTATAGATCATTTTCAAGACATGGCCCGGGGGCACTTTATTATACGCAGGCTTGAGAGAGTTTATGGGCCTGACGAGGTTAAACGTCAATATGTAAAACTGTGATTAGTAAAGAGGGATATCCTATAAGCCGTATGCGGTATTTGATATGAAAAAGCGACGTAAAAACGTAAAGGCAAAAAATCAACCCCTGAACATAATCTCTATTTGATACAAATAAAACAGGATGAACGATTGTATAAAGCGTATTTTGTGGAAACGAATGGGATAACTGCAATGAACGATCAAGTATCTGAAATATTAAATGGTATTAAAATCTTCGACGGCGTGTACAAAAAAGAACTCGTTGATGCCGCTATCGAGTTGCGAGAGGAGATAACTCTATTCCCTATCAAATGAGTTCCGTTAGCATCAGGCCGAATACGAATCAAAGTAACTGTGATTAAAATATCCTTTTCAGGCGTTATCTCACCTTGTTCCCAACTCCAGACATCGCGCAACAATGCGCAAAGAGTACAAAATAAATATTGCGCATTATTGCGCGATATG
>CAZDAB010000681.1:0-2036 GCA_964502855.1 uncultured Desulfobacteraceae bacterium
TACTTTTACCCACGCCGCCTTTTCCGCTCATAACCAGGATTTTATTCTTAATATGTTGTAACCGTTCTTTAATTTCCTTTTTTTGCACTTCCATCTGATCTTTCCGAATTTTGGGATCAGCGGTTTGCTTTTTCTTAGGCATTTTCAGTCATTTTCTCCTTTTATTCGTTACATACAATCCAGTATTCATAAAATAGTAAAGAACTCTGCCCCAAAGGACCAGGATTTCAATGCTGGGCAAATGCATTTGAACTCCAATACAGGGAGAACGCTCCACGACGCTACGCTGCACCGAAATCAAACGCGTTTACCCTGGATTTCAATGTAAAATAAAAATTGCATTTATGCGCTTGTGCGGGCTTTGTCTTTCTCCTTTCTGCTAACCGCCAGATAATACACAGCCCTTTTTTTGAGTTCAGAGCGGATTTGGCCGGTTCGGATTAGTTTTCCGAGATATTTGGATACCTCATTGAGATGCATATCGAAGACATCCGCAATTTGATCTGCGGTACACGGCCGCCGATTTAGCATGGATAAGATCGTTTCCTGGTTCGCCCGGACATGGTTTGAATGCTCGGCCTTGAACTCCGCGATAATTTCTGCGGTCGGGTGAAACAAATCGGTCAGGGCCTCCATGCGTTTTTCGGAAAGGGCCGTGGCATAATCCTCGGACGGTGGACGTACCGCCGTGTTGAGATGAATCCGATCCGGGTCTATTTTTTTTGCAAGATCAGCGATTTTCCGAACATTGGCAGGGACTGAGTTTATCCCTGCTATTAAAAAAATTTCCATCCATACCTGTCCCTTGAATTGTTCACGAAAGTCTTTTTGTCCTTTAATAAAATCATCAAACCGCAGTTTTGGGTGTGGACGGTTCACCCATTCGTAAGAGATCTGGTTCCAGGCACTCAGAGAACATTTCACTACGTTTGCACAAGCAGCGGCATCACGGACTTCCGGCAGGTTTAGCATTGTGCCGTTGGACAGAATCACCGCAGGAATTTTGCTGTTTGCACGGATGAACTCGAGCACTTCTCCGAAGCGGGAATGAAGCGTTGGTTCTCCGGAACCGGAAAGGGTAATATAGTCCGCCCTGCCATCTTTATTTAACCACTCTTTCAGTTCGGATAACACAATGTCTGTTGGAACATATTCTTTCCGGGCGACTGTCTTTTCAGTGGTTCTTCCTAACTGGCAAAAAATACAATCCAGAGAGCATGTCTTGTAAGGGGTCAGATCGACGCCCAATGACCGTCCGAACCGCCGCGATGGTACGGGACCAAATAAGTAATTATATTTTTTCTCCATGATTCTTCGCACACCTATTTTTTCTCCAGATCTTTGATTCTGGCTTGAAGGGCTTGCATCTGACTAAGCAAGTCATTTGCCTGATCCTTGAGTTGTTTCAATTCTTCTTCTCTGGATAACGAAGCGGTTTTAGAAGAATCCGGGGGAATAGATCCGAAAGCACCCATTCCAGATGTCATACAGCGGCCCATGCCTTTACCCATACCCATGCCCCGGCCCATCCCCATACCACGGCCCATCCCCGAGGCTCCGCCGCCCATACCATAGTGATCAGTCACATTGGGCGATCCTTCGGGCTTAATATCGCCTCTTCTGTACCTTTCTACGGCCTCTCTGACACTCCCGGTCTGGCCCATAAATATCTCGACCCCGGCAGCGGAAAGGGTTTGTACCGCATTGGGGCCAATATTTCCGGTTATAATAGCCCCGGCCCCTTTGGAGGCCACAAACTGTGACGACTGAATACCCGCTCCTCCTCCCAGGGCTATCCCCTCGTTGTCAAATGCCTCAAAGCTCATGTCGTCTGTGTTAACGATGACAAAATAAGCACACCGGCCAAAGCGGGGATCAATTTGTGAATCTAAATTGGTTCCACTTGAACTTACCGCAACTTTCATATGTTATTCCTCCCTTCAGGATCAATTCTTTACTCGATTTAACGTGATGCGATTCCTCCGCCATTTCTATCCAATTCGCCGAAAATAATGCCCATACAATGGATTACCTCA
>CAZDAB010000682.1:0-2031 GCA_964502855.1 uncultured Desulfobacteraceae bacterium
AAATAGCCTGTAAATTCCAACGTTTCAGCGAGCAAATCAGATGCCGTTCTGGATAAGCGCTTTGTGTCGTCGCCCGGGGAAATTTCCTTGAACACAGGGATTGCAATTGGAATTTTTCGTAAAAAAGGATGGGTAATATCAATATAATCATATCCTGCCCCGCATATACCCGTGCCAACCATCATAAAAGATGCTATTACAATCAAACATATGGTTTTAATAAAGCAATTTTTCATTTTGTCCTTTGAGGCTTTTGCAAATACAACCCTATTTTATCCCTTCGGGTGTAAACCTCAGGCCGACAGTTACATAGGGCTTTGTCACCCCCGGCGGATGAGGACGAACAGGATTTGATTTCATAATAGCTTTTTTGGCGGATTCGTCGAAATAACTGTTCCCGGACCTTTTATCAAACCATATATCTTTTATCTCGCCGTTTGGCATAACTTTGAGTGCCAGATACGCCTCAAGATTTTTTTGCCCCCCGGCCAGCTGTTCGGAAAAAGCCCAACTTCTCTGAATCTGGTACGCAATTTCGATGCGATATATATCAATTAATTCCAAAACCTTTTTACTGCCGGACCCGGATTCGCCGGGTATTCCCGGACTTTTTCCATCTTCATGGGTTTTACGGTCATTGGGTCCGGTTTTATTTACCTGATCCTTGAGACGGTCGATCGCCTGTCTGATCTGATCGGGCCTTGATTTTTCAACTTTCTTTTCAAGTTGGGTGATTGCGCTTTTAACCACACGAGCAGACTTAAAGGTCTTTTTTTTAAGTGATTTTTTTATTTTCTTCTTTTTGGGCGCAATAGAAATCGCTTTTGAGGGCTTCTGAACGGTTTCAGGAATAGTTTTTGAAGCAGCCTCGTCAACCGGAGCGTTTTTTTTCTCTGTTTCCTGTCTTTTAAGTTCTGCGGGCTGCCGATTGTCCGGAGCCGCTGATTTTCTCAGGGCGGGCAAGGAAACCATGCTGACATTTATAACTGAAAGAGAAGGCCTTCGATTTGTTGCATAACCCGGAGCAAATATCAGAATCACAAAAAGGATCAGGTGACAAATGAAGGAAACGCTAAAATTTAAAAAGAATGTCCTGCGTTCGTATTCCTTATCTTGGGAAAAATAAGAATTTGAATGCATGCTTTTATTCATCAGCTTTTTGCTTTTGGTTTTTTCCCTTCATCTTTTTGACGAATCGGCTCCGTCACCATTCCCAGCTTCTCAACACCGGCCTCTTTTATTTCGGACATGACTTGAACAACAAATCCATAGGGTATTTCCTTGTCAGCCCGAAGGTAGACTCCCCGGTCCTCCCGACCTTCAAGAATTTTTTTGAGTTTTTCCTGAAGAAAATCAAGTGCAACCTGAAAGTCGTTGATAAATACCTGATTCTTATTGTTGATGGTAATGATAAGATGCTCTTTTTCTGAAATAAGCGGCTGTGATGTGGTCTCGGGCAGGGCAACATCTACCCCCTGCATCATCATTGGCGCGGTTACCATGAAAATAACCAGAAGAACCAGCATAACATCAACAAACGGAGTTACATTAATATCGGACATGAGGCGGTCACTGTTGCCCCCGTTTACCATCGAATGTTTCCCTCCCTTTACTCGAGGCCTTTGAAAACGCCCCTTTTTGCTTTCCCGGTTAAACCCGTATTTAATATTTGACGGTCTCGTAAAAAGTCCAACTTCTGCGTTGAGCTGCATTTCGCAATCATTCAACGTACGATAAGTACGCCTCATGATTACAAAATTTGCACGCCTTGAATTTGAACTTTTTACAAAACCGTCTAAATCGGACTTTTTACGAGTTCATCATATTTAACCGGGGCCCAATTTCTGAGTCCCCGCTGAGCGGGATTTGTCAACAGGCTCAAATTTTAACCCGCCAGCGAATTTTAGCGGGCTAATCCTCAAAATACTCAATGTATTCAAGTCGCTAAAAAATTGACGTTTTGCAAAGGTCTCACATCATAATGTCCCGTTCAATAATATTTAAAAAATCTGCGGAAAAATTTTGCAGTTC
>CAZDAB010000683.1:0-2030 GCA_964502855.1 uncultured Desulfobacteraceae bacterium
AAAGGACTGCCGAACAAGGGCATTGAGATGGACTGGGAAAAGCTGGTGCGTTTTTACCTTTTCCGGCAGTCCTCACAAATTTCGCCTTTATCAAAGCCCTTCTTTGCTTTTCCCAGCGCACTCATGCCCGGCGAACCCCGCGGTTTTAATAAAAACGGAAACGTAACCTTGGCGTATAAAAGTCGGGACAGCGGACAGACAAAACAGACAACCATAGATGCCTCGAGTTTATACGCCGCTTTTTGCTGCGTGTGTTGCCCAAAGGCTTTATGCGAATCAGGGCGGGACTTCCGGGACGCCCCTCAAATAATAAGATTCTCTGATAGATTAGTGGGAACTTATGTTTTGAGGGGCGTCCCCCCCCCAGATTTCTCCCGCGTTCTGTCCAAAAATAAAGGGGGGAAAAATGAATGGTTCAATGCAATTGATTTTGAAACAGCCAATCCGAAAAGAGTCAGTGCTTGTGCCCTTGCCTACGCTAAAGTTTGTAATTGTAGCAATGGGGGGCGGACCAAGCTAACTATTGAGATTCACTGAAATTAAGCTTTAAATCATATCTTTAATATGCCCTAAATCGCACTTTTTAGGGGCGAAAACAACAATATAAAATGGCGAGAGCCAGTCGGCACTACATACTTGACCCCATAACATAATACCGTTCAACACCATGCTGTGGACCAAAAATGACAAATGAAGATGTGACTCCGTGCCACTCAAAAAAGCATTCTATTCCGTCGAAGCGCACGAAAGACGATTCCGAACACGTTCTCAAGGAAGCTTCTTTGGCCTACAAGGAAGGCAGGCTTGCTGAAGCGGAAAAAGGCTATCTGGAAGTATTGAGAAGAAAGCCTAATTGGGGACAGGTGCTGAATGCGCTTGGAACGGTTTTCTTGGACCAGTCCCGGCCAGATAAGGCCAAGAAAATTTTTGAAAAAGCAGCCGACCTCAGACCTCCCTATTTTCCGGCATGCTATAACCTGGCCAGGCTGAAGCAGCGAGAGAACGATCACAAGGGTGCCATAAGTATTTACAGGGCTATGTTGGAAAAGCAGCCTGGTATTGGTGAAGCATGGAATAATTTGGGTGTCGCATATAGGGAAATTGGGGACCCGGATGAAGCCATATCCTGTTTTCGAAGGGCAGTGGCGTTCGCTCCTGAAATGGCAGAGGCATGGAACAACCTTGGCGTGGCACAGGACGAGTTTAATATGATTGAAAACGCTTCAAAGTCATACAGAAAGGCCATTGAGATACGGTCAGATTATACATCCGCCCACTTCAACCTCGGGATTTCTCTTCAAAAGCTCGGGCGATTCAAGGAAGCCGAGAAACATTACAACAAGGTGCTTGAGACAAAGCCGGATGATGAGGCGGCAAGATTCATGCTCCAAAGCCTGGGGACATCGGAAACACCTGATGCCGTCCCGGTGGAACACGTGCGTAGGATCTTTGATCGGTGTGCCGGGACTTTTGAAAGGGTCCTGGTTAAAGACCTAGAATACAAGATCCCTGAACTCCTGTTTGACCTTGTGCGCCCATATCTGACTGAAGAAATGAATGTTTTGGACCTTGGCTGTGGTACCGGTCTGTGCGCTCAACTCTATCGGCCCTTTGCGAAAAGACTGATAGGCGTCGATGTATCGTCAAAGATGCTCGAAAAGGCCGCGGAGAAAAAAATTTATAACCGGCTCGAGGTTTTTGACATCCTTCAAGACTGGGGCTTTCCCCAAAAATTTGATCTGATATATAGCTCTGACGTCTTTGTATATTTCGGGAATCTGGATACGATCATCAGGTCTGCATCTTCATATCTTGTTTACGGAGGAATCATTGCATTTTCAGCGGAAAGACTGGAAGACAACAGCATGGGGTACCGGCTCTTTCCCAGCGGTCGCTATGCACATTCACGGACATATATTCAAGATTGCCTAAGGCGTCATGGATTACAATTAATAGCGGAAACCAAAGCAGATATTAGGAAGCAGTCAGGAAATCAGGTCAAGGGATTATTAATTGTAGCAAAAAAGGAG
>CAZDAB010000684.1:0-2028 GCA_964502855.1 uncultured Desulfobacteraceae bacterium
TTTTTCGCATGCCTTGATCTTGAACGAAAATCCTCATTAATCAACAGACTCATAAGTGTTAAATCGACAACTTTTTATACGATTTCAAACCGTTCATACATCCTAAAATATTGGGTCACGCTGCAATGTCAAGGTTCATATGACCTTGAAGAAAATATATGGTGATGTGCCGCCGTTTTCGAAATTCACTTGAATAAGACCTGTCCAAGTGACATGAGATAAGTCTTCAGTAGAATTAAAGGGTGCGAAACTTGAGCTTTTAACATACAGCATTCCAAAAGCATTTTCAATTCAATTCATGAATATAAAGCGGGATGAGCCAAGCGAACTCACTTATTATCCGGACTATATCGGAAAAGGATAAGATCTATCGGTCGGTTCCAGCAGGGCATCGATTTTAGCAAGAATCTGATCATCGGTGCAGTGCTTTAATGTAATCGCCTTTGAAGGACATTCTGAAACACAAATGCCGCATCCCATGCATGCCGACGGAGGGATCTGGGACACACCGTCTTCATTAATAAAGGGCGCACCATAAGGACATACGCGAACGCAGAGCAAACATGCGGAACATTTCTCAGGATCTACCTGTGCTTTTGCCGCGGAAATCGTCATCTCCTTTTTGCACAAAATCTTCATGGCCTGCTGCCCTGCGCTTTTGGCCATGGTTACGGTCTCTTCAATAAACCGGGGACTATGGGCCAATCCTGCCAGAAAAACTCCGGAAGTGGCAAATTCCACCGGTCTTAATTTTACATGGGCTTCCAGGAAAAAGCCTTCCTTAACCGAAGAAAGTTTAAGGAGACGGGCGATCTGCTTGGCGCCCTCATGAGGTCGAATACCGGAGCTTAACACCACAAGGTCCGGTTCAACTCGAAAATTTTGATTCAAGCTTCGATCCGTAAAATCGACGATCAGTTTGCCGTTATTATCATAAACTTTTGGTTTTTCTTCGGGAATATACCGGAAAAAGAGGACGCCTTTTTGCCGCGCTTTTAAATAATAAAGCTCTTTGAATCCAAACGTTCTAACATCTCGATACAAAACAATGATCTTAGCGCCGGAATTAATCTCTTTCAATTGGATACTGTTTTTTACGGCCGCAGCACAACATACCCTGCTGCAAAAAGGAAAGTCGGGTTCCCGCGATCCAACGCACTGGATCATTACAATCCTGTTGAGCCGACTTGCCCAAGATGAATCCTCCACAAGGCGTTTTGCAAACTCAACCTGAGTAAGGACACATTTATTTTTTCCGTAAAGATACTCCGTAGGCTCATACGGCCGTCCCCCGGTTGCAACAATAACGGCCCCATACTGAATAGGTATGGTACCATTTTCATTTTGAAGCGTCCCATTAAATGCTCCCATAGGGCCGTTATGAGAAACCAGTCTGCTTTTTAAATAAACCGTAATGTTCGGATGATGGGTAATTCTTTCAATCAGATAACGGATCAACTTAGGAGGGGAATTACCTTCCAGTGTAAATTTCAGATTTCTTGCAAAACCACCCAGCCGGTCGCTTTGTTCCACAAGATGAACATGAAATCCCTGATCCGCAATGGTCAGAGCCGCCGTCATCCCGGCCACACCTCCGCCGATAACCAATCCATGATTAACGGTCCGGTAGGAAGTGTCATACAAAGGTTCCAATTGTACGGCGCGGGCCACACTTGCCCGTATAAGCTCCTTTGACTTTTTGGTCGCTTTTTCAGGATCGTTCCCATGAACCCAGGCACACTGGTCTCTGATACTTGCCAGATCGAACAAATAAGGGTTTAACCCCGCCTTGCGCAACGTATCCTGAAACAACGGTTCATGTGTTTTCGGCGAACATGCAGCCACTACAATGCGGTTCAGACCATGCTCTTTGATCAGTTGGATAATGGTTTGCTGGGTTTCGGTGGAACAGGTGAACAAAAAATCGGTGGCAAAAGCCACGTGTGGCAGCTTTTTTGCGTAATCAAGGACGTCCTGTATATTCACGACACCGGCGATATTGGTTCCACAATGGCAAATCAGCACGCC
>CAZDAB010000685.1:0-2025 GCA_964502855.1 uncultured Desulfobacteraceae bacterium
TGTCATAATGATAAACCGGTTCATCTGAATGCCGGTGCCATTTTATCCCTTTGTGATGTGATGTGAGCTGGTCAACAGCGAAATCATTCCAAATGAAAAAATAAGGAATAACCGTTAAATCGGTTGTCCCGATATCAAGGAGGTATTCATTGGCGGCTTTCCGCCGGTTTTTCCATTGGGCGGAGTCGGCAAAATTCGGATCATACCGGTCATATATTTCCATAACCGGCGGAAACATCACCGCCTCCTTGATTCCGCTGCCGCTGATAACTGAAAGATAGTCATCATAGGATTGCGGCGGAAACTTGTCCTGAATTCCGCAATGGACATGGGCGTCAATGATCATGGGGTTGAACCTCTCAATCCTTTTGCAAAGGATTTATTTTAATCCCGTTTATTAAAATGACAACATGATCCTGTCTATGGGTTGTCAGCACAATGTTGGCTCCACTTTTTCCGGCCAGTTTGGGGTATGTGCTCCTTAAATTGCCAAAGTTAGAATTCTCAAGCACCGTTTTTAAAACATCTATTATGGTTTCAAGTTCTTCCCGGTTGCTACCCGGTTTAAAATATTCTGACAGGCTCCGGTTATAAAGCCGTTTTAACTCGGTTTCAACGCAGTGTTTGCTCAGATTAAGTTTAATCTTCATGTCCAAAGACTAACAGAACATCCGAAATATATTCCCATTCAAAAATAAGACCCTTGAAAAGCGTTAATCGCCGGATCAAATTCTGTCACAATCCACTTAAAAATGTCAAGGAGTGAGAAACTCGAAGAAAGGTCAAACGCATGTAAATCCCAATACAGGGAGAACGTTCCACGTCGGTTTCCAAGAGAAACACGCCGTGGCTACGCTGCATCGAAATCAAATGCGTTTGCCCTGAACTTGAAAAAGTCTATTTGGTTCGGAACACTCGGGGTGTTGTTGACTAATTGGACATATTGAAATATGAAGGCAAGTCGTGAATGCGGGGATTTTCGGAATGCCTGTCAAACACATTTTTTTCGTCAGTTAGACCCATTGGCACAGCTGATGTAATGCTGACATATTTTAAGAAGTAACCACCGGGAGATTTTAATGGAACCGATCTATGTTGCGGCCTTAATCAGCTTCATGGTTGGCCTTTTGAGCTATATTATTAACCCGGCAATTAAATAGATTAACATTATGCAGCATAAGCAATCTTTGGGTGCTTAAAGTATTTCATGACTCGGCCAGGTAGTTTTTGAAGTTTTCTCAAATGCGAAATTGCCTTTTGCTTAAGTTCTCTTTTGGTTCTGGCTGGAACGCGAGAATGGACGCCTTCTTTCAAATCACAGTTCAGATACTCATCCGGATTTAACTCCGGCGAATAGGACGGAAGAAAGAAAATCTCAATTTCACTTTCATGTTCTTTCAACCAGTCTCTAACGATGTAGCTATGATGAACTTTCAGATTGTCTACGATAAGAAATACTTTCTTGTCAGCGCCTTTAATCAGCCGCTTCATAAACCTGATCATCGTTTGAGAATTCATTCTATTTTTGTATACCATGAAGCGAACTTTTCCCTGATTGGTGACCGAAGAAATCAGATTGACCCGTTTACATCTTGGATGAAGCCTGATTGCAGGTGTCTCGCCACGGGGAGCATAACTTCGCCCATGGTAGCTATCGTTACACAACCCTGTTTCATCGCCCCAATGGATTTCTGCATCTTCTTTTTTGGCTCGTTTAGAAATTCCCGGATATTCTTCGTCCAACCAGGCCTGTACCGCTTTGGGATTTTGTTTGTAAGCTTTTCTCAAAGGCTTCTGAGGTGTAAAACCCCATCTTCTCAAGTATTCGCCGACGGTCCGAATCGGCATATCGATGGACCACAGCTGTTTGATGAACTGCTGAACTGCAATGCGTGTCCACAATGCAAAGGCCAGTTTCAATTGATCCGGGCATTTGTCTCGTATAGCTTTTTGGAGTTCTTGTTCCTGCTCTGGCGTCAGTGTGCGGCAGCTACCCTTTGGGCGGCCGCGCTTTTTGATCTTAAC
>CAZDAB010000686.1:0-2024 GCA_964502855.1 uncultured Desulfobacteraceae bacterium
CCCAAGAGCCTGGCCAACTCATCTTTTTCTATGATCGGTATGATTTCCATCTTAAGGTCGCCTCGTATCCGCAAGGTTCTATTTCTGTTAAGATATATTATACAAATATAAAATTATTATAGATATTTTTAGTTGAAATGATTATAATAAAAATCATTGTTTGTAAAGGTTTTTTTGAAAATATCCAGACAGGATCGATTTACCGAGGTTCTCAGCGGTCGGGAAAAAGATAAAATCCGTAGGACTACTTTACCTCCAGATCCTGGACGTCAAGCATGCTGGTGAGCATGTTTAGAGAGCGCACGATCTGTTCTTTTTGGGCGGTTTCAGTTTGTTTCAAACCATCAATGATTTTTTGTTGTATGGGAGGCGGGGCATATTGGGCCAATCTCTGTCCGGCTTCGGTGAGTTGGATGGTAATCACACGACGATCCGGAGAGTTTCGCATCCGTTCCGCAAGACCTTTCTTTTCCAAGCGGTCGACAACTCCAGTGACTGTGCTGGACTTAACCATCATATGATTGGCGATTTTGGATGGCGGTAAAGGGCCATACTCATAAAGTGTTAAAATGCAGTTGAGCTGTGCCGCGCTTACCTGATATTTTTTGTTTAATTCTTTGGTATAGAGCTCGCTCGCCTGAATGAGCCTGCGGATCGAAAAGATGATCTGCTTGGTCTGGTCAGGCGGAAATATTTTGTTTATAGTATTTAGATTGCCGCTGCTGTCAGTTGACATGTTATTTTGTTCCTGTTAAAAACTTTTTACTTCCAACAATTTATTACTTCAGACAAATCAATAAATCAATATAAATTATGTTCTCAAGACTTTTTTCTAATATTTATACCCAGACGGCCTTTCTATCAAACCATCAAAGAAACCATGATCAAACTAACGCGTGTTTTTAAAACATTTGACGCCGGCCGTTCCTATGCGGTCAAAGATCTTTCTTTAAGCGTGGGCATGGGTGAAACTCTGGTCCTTTTGGGCTCATCAGGATGCGGTAAAACCACTACCCTTAAAATGATCAATCGCCTGATCGAACCTACCAAAGGAATCATTGAAGTCGGTGGGAAGGATATCATGGATCACAACCCCGTAGATTTGCGTCGTCAAATAGGTTATGTTTTTCAGGGAATCGGTCTGTTCCCCCATATGACCATTGAACAGAATGTTGAAATTGTTCCGCGGCTCCTGGGATGGTCAATCCCTTCCAGGCGAGAGCGCATGCAGGAACTATTAGACCTTGTCGGACTCCCGGCCGAGAGTTTTGCTCAAAGATTTCCCGATGAACTCTCCGGTGGTCAGCAGCAAAGGGTTGGCGTTGCCCGCGCTCTTGCAGCAAACCCTACTTATTTACTCATGGATGAGCCGTTCGGTGCTCTTGATGCCCTCACCCGTGAAGCACTCCAGCAACAGTTATTAACCTTGAAAAACCATCTTAAAAAGACGATCGTCTTTGTAACCCATGACCTTCATGAAGCGCTCCTTATTGGTGACCGCATCGCAATTCTGCATGAGGGCAATCTGGAACAGATCGGAACGAAAAAGGATATATTGGACACGCCGGCAACCCAATTCGTACAAGATTTATTCGGGATAAAGCGGCCGGATAAACACATTTGATTTCGGTGGAGCGTAGCGACGGCGTGTTTCTCTTGGAAACCGACTGACTGTTTGAAGGGCTTTAGCACGCGTTTGCCCGAGCCGAATGAAATTATGATTTAAAAAAATCAATAAAATAAATCAGCGACGAATTGTTCTGAATACCTCAGGCGCGGCTCGGGCTTACGGGTGCTTAATCACAAGTTTCAGTCTGTTGGAAAGAGATATACGCCGTCGTGGAGCGGTCTCCCTGTATTGGGATTCAAATGCGTTTGCCCTGGATAAAACGGCCGGGCACCTTGACATAAAGGGGCAAGACCTATGAGCTTAGATGCTGTGGTTGCGTATGTCGTGGAACGATTGCCGGAACTCTGGCTTCGAACCGGGGAACATCTCATGCTGACAGGATGCTCTACTCTGG
>CAZDAB010000687.1:0-2024 GCA_964502855.1 uncultured Desulfobacteraceae bacterium
TACTCAAAAATACAAGAGATAATTTTTATCAAAACCTTAATTCAACGGCATTGGGTTTAACCGGATACATGGTTGAATTTGACACCTACTGGAACAGTGGTTACGACCCCGTCGATACACGTTATAACGGGGATGATACAGATCATATAGCAGTAGCGACAGCTGTGAGTTCTCCATTGGCCTATTCAAATACACCCGAAATGGAACAAACGGATTGGCATCATGTTGACATTGCATTTGACAACGGCCACATTCAGGTCCAAATGGACTCGATTGAATATCTAAATTATGTTATTGGTGGATATACTGGTTTCGATGCTTATTTTGGTTTCACAGGCTCAACCGGGGCATCTTTTTCAAGGCAGTTGATTGATAATTTCGATATTACTGTTAACCAAACACCAGTTCCCGAGCCGGCAACCATGCTGCTTTTGGCTTCAGGACTTGTAGGGCTTGCAGGATTTGGGCACAAAAGGTTTAAAAATTCTTCCGCTGTTAACTAACACATGAAAAAGGCAGGGCTTTTGTTTCGCCCTGCCTTTTTTGTCCAATGAAATCCGTAAGCCGGACACAACCCATCTTACCCACCCCAAAACATACTCTCCAAGCCGCTTTTCTATTTTATTAGGTGGCTCTTGCTCATAAAGCTGGAAAGTACGTTCCATGAATCGCTCAACCGAAGGTTGTGTTAACTGCAATAGAACAAAGGTCAACATAATTTCAAAAACATTGTGTTTTCAGATATCATAAGGGCAAATCCTTTTTTCGGAGATTTGCCTTTTTTACATTTTTGTAAAAAATACGATATATGAACTTTTGATGGAGGTATTTGGTCCTGCGGTCTTGGCAAGAGTACCAGGATAAAATCAAGCTGTTTTTTTTATTTTTTTTTAGGCAACACTGCTCCTGTGCCAGTCTATACTGGTTTTTTTCAAAACTTCATTGAATCGTTCTCAACCATCCCAATCTAGATGTTCGAAGTTCAGCATAACAGGTGGTAAACCTTGTCCATAATGCCCGACTTTGGCAATCTGGTATGACGAGATCTCTGGGATACTGCCAGGATCAGAGTACCTTGGAGCCATAATCGATGGTCGGAAGGACAGGGTTTCCAACGGCACAGGGAACAATGTTGAACCCGTGGTGGTTGGCAAAATCAAGGTACTTGGGATTGAAGATGGGATCTTTGCCGACAATGCGTTTGAGCACGGCTGATTTCAAGTTATCGACCATGACCTTACCGGGAACCGCACCAAACCAATCAAATGCATTTTGATGACAGCCCAAAAAATGTTCCATGGTCTGTGAGACGGTAAACTCCACATACATCATCCGACTGTAGCATAGTACCATGACAAAAAAGCTCCGTCTTCGTCTGGTTTCTCCGACGGTGACAGACCCGTAGGACCCCCAATCGACCTGAGCACATTCACCGGGGGCAAACCACAGCTTTAAAAACGCTTTGATCTTCGGTGGCCTGACCTTTCGCACATACTCTTTGACAATGGTGTAGCCACCATCAAAGTCGTCTTCCCTCAGTCGCTGGAAGATCTGAGCCGCTGTGTATGGATGAGTTTCCAACATACGTTGGATCTGCCCTTTGAATGGATCGAGTTTGCTGCCACGTCGGGGCGACTTTCTTTGCTGGTACTGTTTTTTTTCGATCCACTTTTCAACCGTCCGATAATCAAGGTTCAACTCTCTTGAGATCTGGCTGCATTTAAGACCGTGCTGATCTTTATACACCTTGATTTTCACAAAGGTTTCATAATCAATCATGACGTGCCCTCCCTGGCCATTTCGAGAATGTCACCCAGAGAAAGCGGATGGTCCATGTTCGAACGCGGTGCTGGTTTTTTACGTTCAGGCCTGTCCAAAGACAACACCTGATAAAGTGGTTTTTGCCATGCGATCAGCCCAATGCGGATCAAGTTGACTCTGGCATTATCCAGTGCGTTTTGATCCATGGCCAGATATTTGATGATTGATTTGTCGCCATAATAGCTCAGCCCCTTTGCATCACC
>CAZDAB010000688.1:0-2023 GCA_964502855.1 uncultured Desulfobacteraceae bacterium
GACATGGTCAATTTAAACATGTTTATGATCATGAGAACTTTGGACTCTCAAGTTAATTCGAATCATGATCAAAAATATAGCCAACGGATCGAAGGCTTTTAAAATAGACCGGTTTTTTTGGATCGTCCTCAAAATACTTCCGAAACCTAACTATAAAATTGTCCACCGTTCGTGTGGTCATACTTCCTGTATATCCCCAGCCGATTCCCAAGAGTTTGCTCCTTGAAATCGGTTTCCCCTTATTGGCGATAAACAGCTTCAAAAGCTTGACCTCCTGTTCAGTGAGACATATTTCCCCGCATTTGCCATAGGCGACAAACAATTCAAAATCGATCCGGTTCCCGCCAAACCTGTATGTCTTTGCCGATAAAGAAGGATCGATTTCCTTCGGGTCGCCATTCTTGCGATACCAGGATGCATGGGTCAAAAGACGCTCTACCCTCAACAGAAGCTCCTCAAGGTCGAAGGGCTTTGCAAGATAATCATCCACGCCGAATGAAAGCCCTTTAACCTTATCATCTGAAGCGCTTTTGGCAGACAATATCAAAATCGGAACCTGCTCATCTTCAAGACGGATGCTTTGAAGTACCGAAAATCCATCTATACCGGGAAGCATTATGTCGAGTATGATCAGGTCAGGCTGCCATTTCTTCCATTGATGAAGGCCTGAAACCCCGTCCGGAGCTATCATTACATCATACCCTTGAAGCGCCAGGTTCAGTTTCAAACCTTCGGCGATATGACTTTCATCTTCTACAAGCAAAATACGTTTTTTTTTAATCCGTTTCATAATCGCCTTCTTTTATCAATGGAAGCCCCCGACTTTGCAAAATTTAAGTATATAATCTTTAAAGATTTAATGGTCTCGTAAAAATCAAGAAAAGCGACTTTTTTACGAATCCGTCAAGATTTAAAAGGAAATATCACGATAAACACCGACCCTTTCCCGCGTCCATTGCTTTGAGCAACGACTTTTGCTTTATGAATCCGTGCAATATTCTGCACCAGATGCAACCCGAGTCCGCTCCCCCTGGCTGTCATATCATCCGCCCGGCCTGACTGATAAAATTTCTTGAAAATTTTTTTGATTTCCGCCTTTTCAATTCCGATCCCGTTGTCTTCAAATCGTATATGCAATCTGCGATGATATAATTTAAATATAATATCTATTCTTGGTTTTTCCGATTCATTATACTTAACCGCATTGGTTATAAGATTCATTAAGAGCATTTTAAATAAAGGCACATTAATACGATATGGAAAAGAGCGTCCTGAAGAATTATGAATATTGATTTTGCAATTGCGAAAAAGGTGATGATTATCTGTAATAAATTGCTCGACCGTGGCCGAAAGATCCGCCACAACGAATTCCTCACCGTAAATCTTACTCTCAATTCTGGCGAGATTCAGAATGCGGTTGATATTTTCCGAAAGCCGTCCCACATCCTGAACCATGTAACCCAGATACCTGAACTGATCATCACGTGAAAACTCATGTTTCATAAATGTTTCCAGATAGAGTTTTAACGACGTAACCGGAGTTTTGAGCTCGTGTGTAAAATTATTTATAAAGTTTTGTTGCAATCGGTAGAGCTGAATTATTTTTTGATTATACACAAAAATAATAAAAATCCCTACCAGAATGATTCCAACAAGAATCGAAAGGATCAAAATAACTACCCATGTCTCAGATTCCAATAACTGCCCATGGTCCAGGTTGAATTTTACCGCAACCTCTTTTAGCCCTGTGCTGACCTCCATATACCAGTAAATATACAATACAAGAGACATGGCCAACGCCACGATGGAAAAGATAAAAATAAAGACAGGGTGAAAAAACCATTTTGTTCGAGTTATTGCCCGATCCATTGCGTCACTAACCGTTTTTTAATGAAAATATTTTTGGGGAAATTGAGATATAATTTTCTAAACATCATAGATGAGTCTGTTGATTAATGGTCTTTTCGCACAATCTCTGCGTTATGCTTAAAAAATAATCCTCGGAATATCAAATATATGCCTG
>CAZDAB010000689.1:0-2022 GCA_964502855.1 uncultured Desulfobacteraceae bacterium
CTGCTTCCTGGATGGGCGCCGATGATCCTCCCTGAGGTGAAGAAGAAATAACCAAGGGGAGTCCTGCTTCAACAATAGCAAACACCTTTTCCGCTGTGTCATCAACGATTTGAAGCGGACTTTTAAATACGCAGGCAATAAAGGAAATAACCGGATTGTCTCTTAAGGCCTTTTTACCTCCTGCAATGATTTCGGCCATGGTGACCACATCGTCGAAACGCGCCAGGCTGGTCAAGCCGGCCTGGACATGTTTGGTGATATTATTGAGACTGGCAAAAAACTTGTTCACATCATGGTTATCTGCTGTAATCTCGGGATCCTGGATGTTCAATGGTCGAATGAAGAAATCAAGATGCTCCAATCTTTCGCAGAGTTTTGCAGCACGACTTAACAAGGCGGAGCTGCCACGACGCTCTATATATCGGGGCACTTTTACTTTGACAGAGCTATTCCTTTCACTGACAAAATCCTCTATCTCGGTATCGAGCCAGATATTTGCTTCAGATCCTGATCCAAAATA
Organism: uncultured Desulfobacteraceae bacterium; assembly: GCA_964502855.1. Classification (GTDB taxonomy): domain Bacteria; phylum Desulfobacterota; class Desulfobacteria; order Desulfobacterales; family UBA11574; genus S5133MH16. Next base: position 521 of record CAZDAB010000689.1, read on the forward strand.
AGCCCTTGGAATTTCAGCATCGATAAACAGGCGATTTTCCGGTTTTCTTGCGCCTAAAACAAGCCGGGAAGGTGCCTTTGCAACGGCTTCTTTGATGAGTCCGCCCGGAAAACTTACCCGCCACCATTTCGCGTTCGAATCGCTTTCTTCCCGGACTTGGGCGCCATGGTCTTTGAAAAGCTTGGCCGCCCGCTCGTTATAACACCAGATACCCGGGTTGGACAGCATGTTTAATGACGCTTGATCAAGCCATTTTACCTGATCCCGATTCAACCGTTCATAAGGTTTGACCAATACACCTTGTCTGTATGATTCAATCACTATATCCTCCTATAGATTCTTTACTTTCGGAAAGCACGCATGTACCGGCGGCAATGTCGATCTTTCCCGGCCAATACTTCTCCTGTTTTTACCGATGCCATCAGCGTTTGATCCAGGGGATCGATAATGGCGGCATCGAGCCCCGCAGATATACACATGTGCAGGTAGGCAACATTAAGTCTGCCCCGTTCGGGTAAGCCGTAGGATACGTTTGAAAGTCCTGTCACGGTTCTGGCACCGGGAAATTTTTCTTTAATGGCGGTTAACGTTTTTAGCGTCACCATTCCCGAATTTATATCCGTACTGATCGGCATGACCAAAGGATCAATATAAAGATTTTGAATAGAAACCCCATATTTTTCACAGGCGCCGAGGATTGTATCGCAACACCGGAGCCTTCCTTCCACCGTTTTTGGAATACCGCTTTCATCCATTGCCAGTGCAATTAGAAAAGAATCATGTTCGGCGGCAAGGGGCACTACCGCTTCCAGGTTAGACTTCTCAGCTTTGGCAGAATTGATCATGGCAGGTTTGTTATTCAGAATTTTAAGCCCGGTTTCCATCACCTTTGGATCTGCACTGTCAATGCAAAGGGGTGTTTTGATTTGTTCTTGAATACTTTCAACCGCCCATTGGATAGATTCAATTTCATCTTCAAGAGATCCCACACCGGTACCCACATTTACATCAATAAAGTTTGCGCCGGATTCCGCCTGTTTTTTTGCCAGCTCGATAAGGTTTTCTTTCTCTCGATTCAACATTATGGATTTTACAGGAGAAAGGGTTGCGTTAATTTTTTCCCCGATGATGATCATATATGAATACCTCCGTTTCCGTCCAGAAATGGCCCTTTTCCGCAATCTCTGCGCCTGCCCCGTGAAATGCGGAGCCTATTTCTCTGGGGTCAATCTGCGGAATTACTTGTGCGGCGTACCACTTGTACGCCTCCGCGTAATTCCTTGATTTCCTTGACCTTGCAAAAAATTGCTCATTTCTGCATTGGAAACTTAAGTTAGAATAAGTTATTGAATTTCCGAAGACGTTTAATTACATGATACCGGCTTGCAGGCCGGGAATTTTTTTGCGGATTGTATCGCGCATATCAGATGAAAGCACCGGAGTCCCCGGTCGTTCTAAAATTTCCCTTGCTTTCTCTGAAGCACGAACCCGGAGGGATTTTG
>CAZDAB010000690.1:0-2018 GCA_964502855.1 uncultured Desulfobacteraceae bacterium
CAAAACCGATAAACATGGCCACAATCGTTAAGCGCATCCAGACCTCATGGGGTTCCGGACTGAAAACCTGTTCAAAAAAGCCCACATCATGGAACACGAGCACATGAACGGCCGCCTCTAACATCCAGAAGACTGAGCCAAGAGCAATCCCCATCCAAATAAATCGGGAATGTGATGAATAGGGTTGATTCCTTTTTTCTTTCTTCAACTTATGGCTCTCCGGCCTGATGACAAAAATCAGATGATAAAAACCAGATAATAAAAAATGGGGTCTTTTTAGCAAAGGTTCTTTTGGACGACCCGTGCCTGCACATACCGCATTTTGTTTACGATCCATTAGGGCTTCAACTTATCCGAAAGAAATTCCGTAAAACGCTTCCAGGATTTTTTGTCCGCATCTTCTTGATAGCGGTTTCCACCAAAAACCGTAAAAGCATGTTGTGCACCGCCGTAGGTTATCATTTCGTGTGCAACACCGGCCGATTCCAGTTCTTTAGCCAAATCAGCGAACTGGTCCAGGGTAATGCTCGAATCCGCCGAACCGTGCATAATCAAAATTTCCCTCCGGGTCTTGGCATAATTTTGTCCTTCCGGTGTCTTTAGGCCACCATGAAAAGTAGCAAACCCTTTAAGATCCGCCCCTGATCGTGCCAATTCAAGCACTGCCGCGCCACCGAAACAATAGCCCACAGCGACGGCATTCTCGATTTTGGCCCCTTTTTCTTTTGCCGCATCCAGGGCCCCTGTCATCAATGCCCGCATTTTCTCTCTGTTTTTATAGAGTTCTCCGGTATGCTGGCGTTTGTCTGTCAATTCGGTTGGTCGCACGCCGGCACCAAATAAATCCGCAGCAAAAACAGCATAGCCCAATTCAGCGAGCATATTGGCTCGCTTGATCTCATAATCTGTTAGTCCATCCCAATCATGAATCAGCAACACTAAAGGTGCCTGCTTAGAAGGACTAATGTAATATCCCTCATAGGATTGACCCGTAACCTGATACGTAACCGAAGAACCTGTGGCGCCAAATGCAACAGCCGGCACTACCATAAACGCAACCACTGAGAATGTGAAAAATAATTTAGAAATAAATTTCAGTGCTTTCATTTTTATTCCTCCTTTTGTCATTAATCCAAAAACAAAGGATACCTCGGATTCCTTACGGATTTAAAAACAACATAAATATAAAATTGCCCAAGTCAAGAAAGAATGTGTCACATCGTGGCAGGTTTGATTGGAAGAGAAAAATATGGCATGTGAAAAGATTTCAACCGATATCTCAATATCAATTTAATTACAGATATCGTCAAAAGTAAGGATGCACATAGCAACAGCGTTGTAAATATGATCGATGATGCGTGTTTCATGACCAATTTTTTTTTAATCAATGATCCGGGGTTAAATCCCACATTTCTTAATGCGCAGCTGTTTCTGCTACCCCTTCAATCCCGAGCTTACGCATAAGGGGTCCCATGGTGATTCCTTGTACAACTAACGAGAAGAATACACAACCAAACCCCGTCACCAACAACACCGGACGCCACGTTGCCAGAATGCCTTCATTAGGCAGTTGAAGCAGCAACGCAATCGGTATCGAGCCCCTCAAACCGCCCCAGAATAGAATGTGCTTCCATCTCCGCGGTCGCTTCGTACCTACCTGATTTAGCAACCAGTAGAAACTGTAAGAAACCGCTGCACGTGCTATCAGCATCGCCCCAATGGCAACAAACACCGTCATCCACATAATATTTGCTGGCACTTCGCGCAACTCCAGGCCGATCAAGATAAACAGGAGTGAATTGATCAGGAAACCTATGGATTCAAAAAATGTTTCAACCGTCTGAGTCGTCTTTTCGCTCATCGAGAGTTGCCGGCCATAATTACCGATCATCAATCCGGCCATCACGGTTCCGATTACGCCGGAAAGGTGCATTATTTCCGCCAACCAGAATGACCCGTAAGCCAAAACAAGACAAAGAGCATTTTCCAGCAGATGATCCTCTATATGACGCATGATC
>CAZDAB010000691.1:0-2017 GCA_964502855.1 uncultured Desulfobacteraceae bacterium
TGAGCATAGAGGAAGGTATACAACAGGTCGTTGATCTGATTTCAGCCTAAAAAAATATTTGACTAAGTTCACTCCGCCCCGTCTTCAATTGCAATTTCACCCGCCAACCAAGCCCACCCAGCATTTGCCTGAGGCGAAGCCGATTGCGGAAAGGGAAGGCGAGCGTGCAGATCTTGTGGTCACGGGGCCAAAGGGCCGCCGCAATCTCTCATGCATTCTTTTCGTGATCTTTGTAGTTAAAATAAAACTGTTGTTATGTTAAGTTTTCTCCGAGCTGTAAGCGGAGCCGAAAGCCGGTGGTCCTAGTTAGGAAACACTACAAAGCTTCAAAAGCACCATAGGAACTGTTAATTCGATCTCGAAGCAATAAAACAAGCTTTTCCAAAATTTTCGTTTGTATCGTTGAATCCCTATCCATGACCTCTCTTAGATCTGAACAGCGCATTGAGATGACCTTAGTCTGTTTTTCGCATGAAGCAGAACACATATGGATATGTTGCTTTCCGACAAGCGAACACCAGGCGCCCATAAGCCGTCTGTTTGGTTGCTCTCTCAGGGTAAAAACAGTAATAAGCGCTTCGCGAGCACTACCTAAATCGAACCTTCTTTCGAGTGCGACAAGTCCTTCGGATAAAATATACAATTTCGTTCCGATGATGCCTTGCTCATAAATTTTGTCTCCTGAATCAAATTTTTCGATACGACATAATTTAGCAATGGATCGCAATTCTTTGTCAGAAAGATGGCTAAAAATCTCACACATTCTGAGAATTTCAGTAATTTTTTCAATGCTCATTTTAAGATCTCCCGGTTAAATATTTTCGAGCGTTCTACGAGTTATACATAACGACAAGAGTATTTGCGCATAATAATGGGTTGTGCTATGTTGCTAAACATGAAAGCACTATCCATATCACTTTCCAGACCTACCCTTCATTCCAGGATTGAAAAGTACGGAATTAAATTCAAGACTTCCGTTACGGAAGACCCGAAATGATTTGTGGTTTCACATTTTGTAAAAAATCCTGACACCTTTTCCCTTTAAATCTAACGTAAGAATCCCATCCGGTCTTAGAAAATATTTTGACTTATCAAGGTATTATTTCAAAATATCTCCAACAGTCATTTTTGGCATGTCTCTTGCTTTTTCATTGATGAAGGTTCGAATTCGAATATACTTGCGCCCGCAAAGGGGGAGGAAATGAAAAAAATCAGTAAAATCATGGTGGCTTGTGACTTTTCCGAGTATTCAAAAAAGTCGCTAAAATATGCTGCCGAGCTGGCCGAGGATTTGAAGGTCGATGTCATTATAACCCATGTCATTAACGAAAGAGATGTAAATTCAATCCGAATGGCAGCAATGTATAGCGGTGCTATTTCTGAAGATGAATTCATAAAGGATAAAACGGAAAGCCGATTAGAGCGTATTAATGAACTGATCGAAGAAATATCCGCCAGCCATCTTTCCGTTAAAAAAGTCATTAAGGTTGGAATACCGTTTCGCGAGCTAATCCAGACCGTTAAGGATGAAGGTGCCGACCTTGTGGTTATGGGTCCCAAGGGCCGCAGCAATCTTGAAGACATTCTTTTCGGATCCACGGCGGAAAAAATGTTCCGCCACTGTCCGGTTCCATTATTAAGCATACGCGAAGATAGGAGCAGATAAAACTTTCTCATCACAGGGTGACGTGGTAGCGGGGAAAAGATACCTTATGGAGAAATCCAGGAGACGGATGTTTTCGTTTGTTTGTGTGGAACTTATTCACAGAGCGACATTAATCTAAAAAAGGATAAATTGCATGTTGAGGTATAACTTTATAAGTTTGGAGAACTTTGGACTCAAAAGGAATTTTGTATCACTTTAAAAAAGGAAAAACAGCCATGAAACGAATTCTCACCTATCAGGTTTATCCTACCATACCAAAGCCGTTGGCTTTTTTAGAAGTGCTGTCTCGAAACCTATGGTGGTGCTGGAAACAGGATGCAATAACGCTGTTTCGACGCGTTGAACCGCAAC
>CAZDAB010000692.1:0-2015 GCA_964502855.1 uncultured Desulfobacteraceae bacterium
GGGCTATGTCGCATAATGGAGGTACAGTAATGACAAATTTGGTACTCCTTAGACACGGTGAGAGCATCTGGAATAAAGAGAACCGTTTCACAGGCTGGACGGATGTAGACCTCTCAGAGAAAGGGATCCGGGAAGCAAAGCAGGCCGGGAAGGTCTTGAAAAAGGAGGGATACTCCTTTGATGTGGCCTTTACCTCAGTGCTCAAACGGGCGATCCGGACCCTGTGGATCGTCCAGGATGAGATGAATCTCATGTGGTTACCTATAAACATCTCATGGAGATTGAATGAACGGCACTATGGCGCCCTGCAAGGTCTGAACAAGACCGAAACGGCCGCAAAACATGGTGAGGAGCAGGTCCTGAAATGGAGGAGAAGTTATGATATCCGGCCACCGGCGCTGGAAAATACAGATGAAAGATCCCCCGGTAATGACCCCAGGTATAAGGACCTGGACAACAAGGATATTCCATTAACGGAATGCCTAAAAGATACTGTGGAGCGGTTTCTCCCGTACTGGCACGAGGTCATCGTGCCCCTGATTCGCTCAGGTAAACGGGTCATCATCTCCGCTCATGGAAACAGCATTCGGGCTCTTGTCAAATACGTCGATGATGTATCTGATGTCGATATTGTGGGTATAAATATTCCCACGGGAATTCCCCTGATCTACGAACTGGATGAGCGTTTGAAACCTGTTAATAGTTATTATCTGGGCGATCCTGATGAGATCAAACGGGCCACCGAGACAATAGCCCGGCAGGGAAAAGCATAATATTTTAGCTCCCTATATGATTTAGCGAGGAAGCAAATGAACACATGGCCCGGAAATTATAGAGGGAATCAAAGATGATATATACCGTCACATTAAATCCTGCATTAGACCGTTTTATTGTGGTTGAACAATTGCTTACGGAAGACACCACTCGCATACTATCCGAAACGCCTTATGCTGCCGGCAAAGGCATTGATGTGTCCAGGGTGCTTCGGGAATTGGGCGGGCAGAGTGTTGCCCTTGGGCTCGTCGGCGGTTATGACGGCTTAAAGCTGGAAGGATTGCCAAGGAAATGGACAAACCGGTTGCCATATTGCAAAATTTCGAGGGGACGAAAATGAGACTGGGGCATATTCCGGAGCCAGGGGTTCGACTATAATCGGGACGTCATATTATTCTTACCACTCAAACATATCCTGCTGGTCATTGCCATGGTTGTGGTACTGGTCCAGGTTATTCAGGGCCGAAGACCATTGTAAGGTTTTAACCCTTGCCGGAAAAGGTGAGGTCTTTGCAAAGGAAGTGTTCAGCAGGCCGGAAAGATTTTGTCGAATCTAGGAACCCTTCAGTAGAAAAGGTCTCGCAATCAACCAATTCAACACAAACTAACAAAAAGGAGTAACCGCTATGAAAAAGAGAAATATGTTTATCCGCTGTTTTGTCCTTCTCATGCTGATCGCCGCCTTTGTGGCCTGCGCATCGACACCCAAACAGGAAAGCGCAGGGGAATACGTTGACGATTCGGTCATCACGACCAAGGTCAAATCTCTGCTTGCAGCTAATGATTTTCTTAAGTCATTCCAGATCGGTGTCGAAACCTTTAAGGGCATCGTTCAACTGAGCGGCTTCGTTAATTCTCAACAGGCCGTCGATAAAGCAAGTGAAATCGCACGTAGCGTCAAAGGGGTCAAATCGGTAAAGAATGATCTGATCGTGAAATAGGCGGGCGTTATTCTCTCCCGGATGGTTTGCAGTACTTTTGTTTGCGAATCTTCCGGCCCTCGCCGTTGCCCAATCACCATGTCCCGGAATTCATGTGAAGATTCCGAACATAAGAAACGAGAATGGACCCGTATGAAATTGTTCATTAAATGATAGGAATTCGTCTTCAGCGCTGGTTGGCAGATTGTCGATGCAGGGTTTGTCGCGACTCGATATTAAAATAGTGTTTATTTTCCGGGGACTGCGCCTTGCCGGAGAGTTGTTTTACGGAATCACCAAAAAAATAGTTCATAATATCGT
>CAZDAB010000693.1:0-2000 GCA_964502855.1 uncultured Desulfobacteraceae bacterium
TACTCAAAAATACAAGAGATAATTTTTATCAAAACCTTAATTCAACGGCATTGCATTACACCTAACTCGACCAACTCCCTGACCTGAAGTGCTGCATCCATCCGTGCTTTCCTCAACTTTTCACCAAAGGTTTTTGGGTTAACCGGGCAATCCTCATTTAAAATGTGCCTTGGAATTGGAATGCCAACTCTATAGGGTTGATTTATAACCCTGGCTTTTGGATAGTTGAGTTTCTGTAAGGCGTGGCTTACCCATGTCAAAAAATACTAACTTAAATCTGTTTTTCAATAATGCATGCAATCGTTGAATACTCCAGCATTTCAGTATAACAGGGTATGATAGAATGATTTGTCGTGGCTTATGGATAATTTTTATGAATTAATCGGTATAGGGTATCATCGGCTCATAGCGAGTCGGTGTTTTTCAGAAAATCATTATATATTTTAGTAAAGGGAAATGCTTGTCCGTTAATATGACTGACTAATTATTTTATTTGGTCGAACATATCTTTCACTAACTCCCAGCCCTTATTATAATTTTTTAGATCATTTAGTGAGACATCCAAAGAAGAAAACGCAGAATATTTTTTGCCGCGTGCTTCTTCCCTTTCTTTAATCTCTTTGGCTCTTTTTTCTCCCATCTTACATAAATCAGCTGCACTCAAAACATAATAATCTGGAGGCTCGTCTATATTTTTCTTATACATATCTACAAAAACCCAAACTTTCTTCAAACTTGGAGAAGAAGGGTAATTGCATAGAAATTGACCAGAGGACATTCGTGCTTTAACCTCGACAGATAAAGAATCGTCTCCATCTTTAACTACAATATCTATTTGTTTGCCCTTGCCGAGTGTAATAAAGGCGTTGTAGCCTCTTTTGTATAGCTCAGCCAATGTGTGAAACTCACCTGCTAAACTACTTCTGTCTTTTTTAGAGAGCATTTGTCTTTTCTCACTTCCCTATCAAAAGTCTGGTGCGTTTTTGAAAGGTTAAATGTTCCCATTTGTATTTTTGGAGGACTTCATCTTTCTATTTAGCTAACTTAAAGGCATCATTACTCGTCCCATTCCCAAAATTTTGGGTCCCTAACCTTTTTAAGTTTCTTGAAACCGCGTTGTTTATTAAGCTTATTCGCTCGGGAATCGAATTTGTAAATATGGCGGAACAGGCCTTCAAGCTCAATAATTTCATCATTTCTGATATTATCCCATACTTCGAAAATCGAGCAATGAGTCCAAAGGCCAACTTTTTTTCTGCGATGACCTTTAAGTCGTCCCCTTATCCCTCCTTTACCCCCTAAAGTCATTCCGACGTATACAACATCGAAATTTTTTAGCTTTGGCCGAAAGTTATACAGAACATAGATTCCACGCAATCCTTTAGGCATTTTATTAATATCTTCTAAAGGAATATATTCGGAGCATCTTTTTATTAATCTTAGAGAGCTTTGTTCCATAATATCGAGAATGCTGGTGATAGGTTGAAGTTTCTCTTTTTATTTTCCGCTAATTTGGCTTCTTAATTTTCCGGAACATTTAAACGTAACAACCTTCCTGGGAGCCAACATCATGGCATCACCCGTAGCCGGATTCCGGCCTTTTCGTTCCTTTTTATGATTGACACAGAATTTACCAAAGTTGCCTATTAGGACATCTTCACCTGATGTCAGAGTGTCTTTAATGATCTCTAAGAGATTTTTAACAAGCGCTGAAGATCTGCTTTTGGTAAAACCGGTTTGATTCTGGATTGCTTCTACAATCTGAATTTTCGTTAGTGCCATGGTGTTTTCTCCTACGTTTATGAATGATGTTATTGCGAAAGCTTGTTTCGTATCCCATTTCAGTTAAATATTGTCAAGATTTTAATGGGTTATATGAAACATAGATGCAGATGAGATTGAAACTGTTCTGTTTTGTTAAAGTTAGTAAATATTACTAATTGCTTAAAATCCTTGACAAATAATTTTATGGGAGTAAGGTTGCTCAGAATGTTCGAATT
>CAZDAB010000694.1:0-1994 GCA_964502855.1 uncultured Desulfobacteraceae bacterium
CACCATCGGCAACTGTCTGAAATATCTGATTCATCTCTGCAAGGTCGATTTTAGACGCTTTTTCCGATTGCTTCAGTGCAAGCACCTCTTTTCTAAGATGGCTTACCTCTAATTTCAACTCTTCCTCGGTGAGTCCTTGAGACATGGTGCCTTCCTTATTTTAGGGAATTCGCCCTCATCCCGGTCCGAATGTGCAACGCAATGAACATATACCTGTATTCATATACAGCTATATATAGAGTTAAAAAATTATAACTTACATATTTCTTCCCGGTTTAGAAAAGGCGCCTTTTTAACCAACTCGGAAATTTGTGGATCATCATCCAGCCAGTGCTTAATATTTCCCAGCAGGCTGGCCGCATACGGACTGTGGTTTCCGTCGGCAAGAAAATAGTTTACCCACAGACCATCTTTCTGATAATCAACCAACCCGGCCTCTTCCAGTATTTTAAGATGCTTGGAAACACTAGGCTGCGAAATTCCAATAGCGCTCTGCAGCTCGCAAACACACATCATTTTTTCCTGCAACAGTTTTAAAGTTTTTACTCTGTTGGGATCGGAAAGGGCCTTCATGACTTTGACGAACGTTTTCATGGCAACTCCCAATATGTTTTAAAAAGGATGTATGGCATGATTCGATATGTGTCAAACATTTTTAATAATAATTTTCCAGAGGGAAAAAGCCGGGAAGAATTTGGTTTTGCAGTGAGATAATGATGAAAATTCTTCAAGGGAAAAGCAAAAACACTTTTCCCTTGAAGAAAGGAATTTTTTATTAATAGGGGTGAAATTCTCGAATTCGATACAAGGGCTTTTTAGTTTCTTTATCGATTTCCGTAAAGTATTTATGGTAGTCAGTAACTTTAAACATCCCCATAAACTGATTACAAAGGGGATGTCCTGCCTCGATCCAGCCTACGATGCCGTCCTTATACCACCATACATTGGTGTAACCATATTGTGCCAGTCTCTCCTCTACATAAGCCCCGCGTTTGTGTGTCCTGCACCACACCACGATTTTGGCGTCTTTGTTTTTGATTTTTTTGGGGAAGGTGTACATATGACCGGCATGGATATGATTCGTGCCGGCAATGTGACCGGCATAAAATTCGGGATGCGTCCGAAGATCAATCAAATAGGCATCTTCCTTTCCGGCCATGACCTTGTCGTACAGTTCTTTGAATTGCTGAACATTTAGCTAACGTTCCGCAGGTAAAGCTTTCGTCGCATTTTCCCAGGCTTTTTTCTCATTTGCCTGAAGCATTTCGGAATCGTCAGCAACAGCAAAACCGGCCACGGTCAAAGTAAAAACCATAACAAACGCGAAAATAAACAATTTCTTCTTGCTTTTACCTCCTTCTATAGATTTATTTATAATTCTACAAAAGTCCCAATCCCTTTAAACGCTTATTACCTACTTCCTGATTTTTGGTTGCAAATTGTCTAAAATTCTATGCCGCAATCCTTCAGGCCCGAAATACCTGACCCCACACTTACCGTGTCATCAATTCCGTGGGCTGCAAGATTTATCTGGGCTTCGTATGAACGAATACCGGTGTTGCATAACAGAATTATTTTTTTATCCCTGGGCACCTCGTTAAATCGCTTTTCCAGCTCATCATGAGGAATGCTTTTCCAAATTTCCGGAAATTTCTCTTCAAAAGGTATTGCGTCCGCACGCGCCCTACAGTCGAGAAAGAAGCAGTCTCCATTGTCGCGAGACTTCCAGCACTCAACAAATTCTTCCATTTCCATAGGCTTATACATGCCATCGAGAAAGTTTTCAGTGGTATTGCCAAGGGCGTTTACAATGTCCATGGCAGAAGCAAATGGGGGAGAATACGCAATCTCCAGGTTGCCGACATCTTCTACCTTGGCTTTGTTCATAATAAGCGGGGCAACGGCATTTATTCTCCCGACCATTTCACTTCCTTCGCCACCCCAGCCCTGGATGCCTAAAACCGTTCGGGTCTTTCTGTCTGCGACAAGTTCAA
>CAZDAB010000695.1:0-1988 GCA_964502855.1 uncultured Desulfobacteraceae bacterium
TTGAAAAAATTTCACGTCGCGTATAAACCAATTTCTTAATTCAACGGCATTGATAATAAAGCATTTGTTCATATTCCAACATATCTTTTGGCCGGAGATGATTTTGAGAATGAGTTGTTAGGAATAGGACATATACAATCATTAAAAGGTCGACCTGGTTATATTGAGATAGCAAATGGTGGGACCATGTTATTCGATAACATTGAAAGCATGCCTCTTAAAAACCAACCTCTTTTACTAGAAATGATACAGCAAAAACAGATCCGGCGTCCAAAGTCCAGGGATGAGTTAAAAATTGACATACGCTTTTGCGCGACAGCTATTGAAAATCTAAAAGAATTAGTGGTTAAAGGTGAGTTTAGAGAAGATCTTTATTACAGTCTAAACGTAGTTTCTATCTCTATCCCCCCACTTCGTGAACGAGGTAATGACATCGAGTTGCTTACACATTATTTCTTAGAGGACATTGCAAAAATAAATCCCCACTTTGGAGAGTGCAGTGTTAAACTAGAAGTTGTTAATGCTCTAAAACAATATCCGTGGCCAGGCAATTTAACTGAACTCCGTAATGAGATAATGCGAGCAACTTTCATCAGTAAAGGAAAAATTACGACGGATCACATTTCTGATCACATACTTCATCCAAAACTATCAGATTATCCCAAGGTCCAACAAGAAGAAAGGAAACAAATTGAAAGTTATTTTATTGCTAAACCACACTGGCGGGGTAGTGGATTCGAAACGAAAAGAGAATATTGTTTTGTTCTTATGCCGTTTTCAGAAACATGGTCACAAGATGTGTGGGATATAATCAAGGATTCTATAAAAGAGATAGGTTTTGTATGTGAAAGGGCGGATGATAAAGGTGGTAGAGTTATAATGGAGGATATTTGGGCCTGTATTAATATGGCTAACCTGCTTATCGCCGACTTAACAGGTCGAAACCCTAATGTAGCTTATGAAGTAGGTATGGCAGATGTCATTGGAAAAGAGGTGATTTTTCTTACGCAAGAGGTTGATAATATACCATTCGATTTTCTCGGGCAAAGGCTAATCGTATATGAGAATTCTCTGGCAGGAGCAAAAAAGCTAAAAGAAGAATTGCAGCGACGGATTCGTCTTTTGTTTCCTATTCTCTAAAGTTGAGATTACGGATACTGCAATATATTTTGAAATCTGAAATCGACTTTATGGTTGTGATATCGAAATTTTGGAATCATAATTCAAACATACATAACCGGAATATAAAATTGCGAACGAATCATCCTTGAAGTCTCAATTCCGTCAATCCTGGCATACAGATCCAGGCTAAACGCGACAAAATCAGGCCCGTTCCTCTCAATTTTCGACAGAAGCTTTTCCCTTGTATAAATATAAGATTCCATTTTGAACCATCCATTGATTACCCGGCACCGGATATTATTTTCGGGTCCTTTTTCAAATAACATTCATTGTCAGTCCCGACACGATAGAAATCCTTCTGTAAAGTTTTGCATTTTTACAATACATGATTCATGCCAGAAAGATTATAAGTGACCCGGTATTTTTAAATAGATTTGATTCCAGTGAGTTAGAGCTGATTTCAAAATGGTGAGATGGAATTATGCAGGACAAATCAATTCTGAGAAGATATTATTTGCACATCCTCTTGTGCATCCATGCACATTTTTTTTTGTTCAGAAAAAGATTGTCAAATCTTCAATTTCTTTAAGGCCAAACTCGTTTTACAGGATTTAAAATTTGATTTTTTGTGCGTTTTCAGATATATGTATAAATTAAGGTTTTGATTCAGGCTGCGCTCAAGATATCTTATTTTCTGAATTTCGTATTATGTCGTAATTCAATTTTCATTGTTTAACATTACAGATTCTGCAGAGCACATTCTCAAATTGTCGATATGAGCATTAAAAAAATCCTTGTTGTTGATGATGACTTAACCCACCTGAAATTAATGAGAAAATTGTTGGAGAAACTTGGTCATATAGTTG
>CAZDAB010000696.1:0-1984 GCA_964502855.1 uncultured Desulfobacteraceae bacterium
CGTAGCCATCACCGGGAGCCTGATTTATAGGCGATCCGGTGCATGGCATGGTTGGATGGCGGGCGAGGAAGTTTCAACGTCTGTGCGACAGCCATCTTCTCAATTACTCCGTCATATCGAGATCGTTTATCAGGCTCCAGGTACCTGAAATAATGGCCAAACTCTTCTGTTGCAAGAAATATCTTGCGCGCTTTCTGACTGAGACGCACTCTGAGCCATCGAGGCTTATAATCGTGGCCTATAAAGAGCTGCATATATACCGAAATGCCTCCTGGGATTATTTCCGTTCGAAGAATATGACCGTAATAGGGAGGGCGGTCTGCTCCGGAGGGATCATAAACAATGGGCAGTTCACCCTTTTCTATAAAGTCCTTTTCGCTGCCGTCTCCATATCGAATGAATCTTCGTATCGCTTCAAATTCCTCCTCCGAGCCTTTGAACAAGTTCGAATGGCACAAGAAATAATGGAATGCAATCTTTGCGGCAGCTCTGAAATACCTTTCATCATAAGTCATTGAGCCTTTTACCAGTACCCGCTTTTGAAATGGGGAGATTTTGGCATCATCCCTACAATCGAAGGTAATACCAAATTGGTGAAGTATATGTTTGATTAGAATAGCCTGCTCATTTGATACAATCGCCTCCAGCTGCTTAACGCCACCGCTCAAACACTTTCGCACCAACAACGACCATTCACCAATGCTAATGCAGTTCGGATCGTTTATCACAACCTCCTCGCGATTGCCCTGCCCGTCAATTAATATGATTTGCGGAAGAATATCTACGTTGTTAGAGTCCCCTATTGGCTCAACACGTATTTCACTATCGTACCCGGGTATTATCGTAGTCATGCGAATTGGAGGATGCCCCGAATGGCCTCTTCGAAATGCTGATGGTGATTTGGCTTTGTGTCTACCAATTATGCCAATATGTTTTAATAAAACTGCTTCTATTGTACATTTAGCTATGATTGCCTCACATTGGCCAATCTCCCTATCACATGCCGCGCAAACTCTCTTAGTAAGCGTTGGTTGATTCTCAAATGTGCCCATTAATCGAGGCATGACGTGAGCTTTAGCCCACTTCGGATTAATTGAACCGCAGTAAACACATTTAGCTTTATCATTCATAATGACATCCAACGGCCACGGTGTAGGGCCGTAAGGGGAACTGGCCGTCACAGCAGACACGTTTTTTAATAAATCGGTAAGTGCCAAAACCGACCGCACCTTGCGGTCTTTACCAGCGTGTTGTTGGGCAAATAGTAAATTACATTAGTCAATCAGTCGCACTCCATGTAATGTGTCTGCTTGTGCGATTTTTTTATTTGAGGGGTCATAAAAGTAAATATTTCGTTGCTGTCCGTGCAAAATAATATCTGAGTCAGCAATTGCCCTGACATATGCCAAACGATTGTTAACATCAGTAATATAGATTCGCATTTCAACAACCAAGTGAGGGGGTTCCTCGTAAATTCGACAATCTTGTTTTGCGAGTGCCATTACTTTTTTGGCTGAGGCTACTTTTTCTTTCCCCCACTTTTGGATTGGATCATAAGGATGTACAGATGCAGTTGACGAGCTGACATGTTGGTTGACAGTTGTAGCCGAATTGTCCTCTGCGGGAGCATGTTGATTCTTAATTTGACCAGCGTTCGTCTTCGCCTTTTCTCTGTAACTTTCAAAAGAAGGAACTGACATTTTCTGTATTAAATACAAACCGAAGATAATGGCCAGAATGATCCAGAAACCTTTTTTCATTTATCCATCCTCCTTGTTAAAAGTTAATAGGCCTTATCCGGCTTGGACTACTAGTTGGTGTAGCGCTGGATTTTACTAAAGCAACCAACCAGTTATTCTATTGTTTTCTGCATATTATTTGAAAAAAAATATCGGTTGACAAGAAATAGACGGCATTGTATGTATTACCTAGCTAGTGTCTGAACGAAAAGTCATGATTTTGCGGGTAAATCGAGGCACAAAAG
>CAZDAB010000697.1:0-1973 GCA_964502855.1 uncultured Desulfobacteraceae bacterium
CTATCAAAGGCAGCCAGAAAAGAGAAGAGTCTATGCTGACAATCCAGAAGCTGAGGGCCGTGCTTATCGGTAACAGGACAAAAAGTTGAACGCGCATCAACCTGTCAATTGTTCTTGTATTGAACGCTGCAAAGTGTTTCAGCAGAAAACCAACGGTAACCGGAAGAATGAGATCACAAGCAAAGGAAATGATGGTAGTCAACAATGTAGTCTATTTCCTTTACTGGCTCTCTTCGTTTCATGAGATTCTGCGCCGCGGATAGAGTACTTGGATAAAACATGCTCTGAAGGAGTCAAACAGAAATTTAAAAACCCGGCTTTCTTCAACAACCAGATTCCTCCCGTGAACCCACAAGAGGTTACGCAGCATAGTTATCGAGCACTCTTTGTATAGCACACGATTGCCAAATTCATGTCGAAAGCGCGCTATGCGGACCTCAAACGGCGAATGCGTAAAAAAGGCCGACAATAGATTGACATTCCGTAAAAGCGGAATTATCATACATAATATCTTCATATGAATATAATTTAGTTTTCAAAATCTGTAAACG
This sequence comes from uncultured Desulfobacteraceae bacterium, assembly GCA_964502855.1. Taxonomy (GTDB): domain Bacteria; phylum Desulfobacterota; class Desulfobacteria; order Desulfobacterales; family UBA11574; genus S5133MH16. Next base: position 552 of record CAZDAB010000697.1, read on the forward strand.
CTGGGGGAACGGTATGGAAAAAATAAAAGTTGGAATTATTGGAACCGGCACCATAGGACGTCAAGCTGCGGCATATCTCAGCAGTTCGCCATATGCAGAACTGGTTGCCATTTCTGACATCTCGGAGAAACGGGGCAGGGAGGTAGCAAAAACATTCAGACTCGACGAGTATTACAAAGATTATAATGAGATGTTGAGAAAAGCCTCTATAGATGTTGTTTTCATAGCGACACCGGATTTTGCACATCGAGAACCGCTCATCGCCTGTGCAAAAGCAGGCAAAAGCATCCTTGTAGAAAAACCATTGGCTATCGATCTTGATGAGGCGGATATGATTGTTGAAGCAGTAGAAAAGTACAATATCAAACTAATGGTGAACTATCGCATGAGATGGTGCCCATCTTACATCGAAGCCAAGACACAGATAAGCAAAGGAAATCTCGGTGAGATCGTCTTGGCTTATGCAAAAAAGGACGACACAATCGCCGTATCGACGGAGAATATTAAATGGGTTGAGCAAACATCCCCCGCTTCTTTTCTATCCTCGCACGATATCGACGCGGTCCGATGGTTCATTGGCAGTGAAGCAAGCGAAGTCTATGCATCCGGGGTATCCAAGGTCCTAAAAAAAAGAAACATCAACACCTTTGATGCCATCCAGGCTTTAGTGAAATTCAAGAGTGGAGCTACGACTGTTTTCCAGAGCTCCTGGATCTATCCGAATACATATCCAACAAGTGTAGATGCCGTCATCCAGATTATTGGGACAAAGGGGGCACTAATCATTGATCGCGTTAGAACCGATATGGAAGTTTACCTTGAAGACACATCCAGTTTCTTCAACAACGCGAAGGTAACAACCTTGCCTGGATCGTTTTCCTATTTCTTGAACTGCTTGGCCAACGATGAAAACCCGTCACCGTCCGCGCAGGACGGGAGGGCAATCGTTGAAATCGTCAGTGCGATTCATAAATCCATAGATTCCGGCAGCCCGATACAGTTATCCGGTTGAGATTTGATGAACGAGCTGTGCGGTTGTTGTTAAGATAAAATTTCGTCGTGATTTTATGAAATTGGATACCCCTGTAAATATGCAGTCAAGATACTTCAATCAGTCCAGGGATACCGGTAATGAGTAGATAGATCAGATGTCAGGTAAATAACTTAAAGGGGATTCAATGAAACCCACGAAGCCAAATATTTTATTGATTTCCTCCGACCATCACCGTGGCGACTGTCTGAGCGCACTTGGACATACCACCGTCATGACACCGCAATTGGACCAACTTTCCTTTGAGGGAGTAAGTTTCACACGAGCCTATTCCACATGTCCGGCCTGTATTCCGGCCAGACAAATGATAATGACCGGCAGAGATAGCTACGGGTTTGGGCTGCACAAGTATATAGAAGGAACTGAAATTC
>CAZDAB010000698.1:0-1967 GCA_964502855.1 uncultured Desulfobacteraceae bacterium
ATGGTCAATTTAAACATGTTTATGATCATGAGAACTTTGGACTCTCAAGTTATTAATAACCGGACTATTTATTTAACCGGCGTTAATTCAACCCTTCGGTTTTTGGCACGGCCTTTCTTAGTATCGTTGCTTGCGGCCGGCTTGGTAAACCCAAAACCCTTGGTCATAAGCCGTTCCGCTTCAACCCCTTTGTCCACAAAATATTGCATGATGGCTTTGGCACGTCTTTCGGAAAGCTTCATGTTGTAAGAGGCAGGACCCATATTATCCGTATGACCATCAATCTCAACCTTCATCTCCGGGTTCTCTTTCAGTATGGAGATCGCCTCACCAAGCATGGGAAAGGCTTCGGGCTTAATCTTAGCACTGTCAAAGTCAAACAGCACCACCGCCGCATAGGTCCAGCACCCCCTTGCATCCACAGTAGCACCCTTGGGCGTATTCGGACATTTATCCAGATAGTCCGGTACACCGTCCCCGTCCGAGTCAAGGGGGCAACCGTAAGCATCCACGGTAACACCTTTGGGGGTATCCGGACACCGGTCCAGGTCATCCGTTACCCCGTCTCCGTCACTGTCCAACGGTTTGGCCATCTTGGGTTCGGCCATCCCGGCCAAAAATACGTTTTTCACAAAATTTCCCATATCACCGCTATCTTTAACTCCGTCTGCACGCACTGAAAATCCACAACCGCCGGCTGAAGCAACCTGTTTCATAAGCGCTTCGCCGGAAGGATCATTTCCCACCAGCACCGTGTATATGCAAACCCGGTTACCGAACTCCCCTTTCAAGGCCTCCGCAGCCTTTACCGGGGCCTGGTCCATATTTTCTCCGTCGCTAACGATAATCACTGCTATTTGACCGTGACGGGACTTCAAGTCACCGGCGGCCGCGTTGATGGCTGTTGCCAAAGGAAAAGAACTATTTCCCCTGGGCTCCTTTGTAGCGTTCAGGGCCGATCCAAACCCTGAAGTCGAATATCGAGTCGGTCCGTAATCACGCAGGATCGAGTCATCATGACCAAATGTTATGAGAGCACCATTATAATTCAGTTCCGGAAGCGTCTGATTCATAGCGCTTAAGAACTCTTTGGCAATCTCGACCTTTTTTTTATCCCCGTATGTATGACTCATGGAATAAGATGTGTCCAGGATCACCACAAAATTGTCCACCTTGGGCGCATACTTACTTGCGCTAAACTGATACGGTTCAAAAGACGGCGCGGTCTTTTGTATGACCTTGCCGCCGCAACTGATCAGCAAGGTGCTGATCATTAATAGAAACAGTCCGTTAAAGCAGTACTTTTTCATTCTGTTACCTCCTTGTTTGATTTTGTTTTGTTTATATTTTTAAAGAAATGCAAAGCGGTTTGTGCTTGTCATTCCTTATGCTCATACATATGCACATCTCGCTGTGGGAATGGAATGCTGATGCCTTTCAAACTCTACAATTGCTCGATTTAGGCTAAAATTTTTGGATATATAAATAAATTTATTTGGCAATTTTTGTGCCAGGTAGGATAAAAACCGAAAATGATAATGAAATATAAGAAAATTCAACAGGTTGCAACAGTAATGATCGTAAACACACAATAAAAAAGACTTTTAGGATGAAACACATATGTTACATAAGATTTCGATGGATTATGATCTACCTAAAGTATAGCCTGATTACGGAGTTATGATTTTACAAGGGGATTGCTGAATCGCATCTTAGCCCGAATATTTCATGAAAATTTTCGAGAGGCCTTTTTAATAGCAATGAAAACAATTCGTTATTTACAATTTTGCTTCTAGTTGTAAGGGGACAGTTTGTACCGAAAATTCTTTTGTTCAATTTCTCAAAAATTTTCACCCTTCGGGCGAGTCCGAGGCGCTCATTTGCCGCGTTATCAAGGGCTTGCAGTAGTCTACTACGGCTGCGCCCTTGAATGCCTTGCAAATGAACGCCTCGAACTCGTGAAATAT
>CAZDAB010000699.1:0-1966 GCA_964502855.1 uncultured Desulfobacteraceae bacterium
AATTTTCTGACAGGCGGAAAATGGCTTGATTAGAAATTAGGCGGTGGATTTTGGAATCATGGAAGCATTGTCTAAAGATTGTTTATAATGTATGATTTCAACTGTTCGGCGGTCTCTTGGTCGCGCTTGTCACCGGCCATCAACTCCAGGTATACCTGTACGGGAGATGACCACCAAAAGTTGTCCTCCCGCCGGCCGTCAAAGTAAACCGTTTCATCATCTGTTTCTATAAGTTCGAGATTCGGGAAACGATCTGATTGACTTCCCGACAGCCTTTCCAGCAGTATGTCCAGACGAGGGCAGTAAACGGATAAGAGGTCCCCCCGCTGCATCACGGCATATCTTCCAACCGATGACACTCCCGCAGCCGCTAACGGTAGTCCCAACCCCTGTAATTCTTTCCGTAACAAGTCCCCGATCGTTCCAATCTCCTCCGGAACCTTCAAACGAATTCGCTCCCTGATGTTTGGGGGAGCATAGTTCTCGCTCAATTTTTGCAGAAGTTTGTCCGGTTGGAGAAGGCGAATAGTATCTTCACGCGAGATGATCAGATCCTCTTGCAGCGTTTTCAATGCCTTCGAAACCGTAGAAAGGCTCATGGCTTTCTTATCCCAGCGCTTCACCAGCAGGTTCCGTCGGTTGATCTCTGCGCAGACATCTTGAACGGTTTCGTAGCCGGAGCGAAGGAGGAAGACCCGTCCAACCATGGAACTGTTTTTCCTATAAATATTCTTGATTGGTGCAGAAGAAGTGAAGCGGTTTTTTTCGCCGCTGCGGAATACGGAGAACATTTCTGGAATAACCACCACACCGTTGCCACACAGATCGATGCCACTGATCTTCTCCCGCTCCAGCTCTTGCAATTGCCGTTCACTAAGGAAAGGCACGAACAGCAGAGGCCGGCAGCCCTCTGGAAGCGACGATGTTTTCAGCAGGTTGAGTCCATCCTGAAACGCCTTGGGCGTCGAAAGCGATTTGCATTCTACGGCGAACTTTGCTATGCTTTCACCCCATGATGCCTCAACCAGTGCATCGAAATAGAGGTTTCCCCCTGCTTGTGGCCCGCCCTTCAACAAGCGAAAAGAGAGCGGGGGCAGCGAAACCCTTCCCATTCGGAGCTCTTCGATCATCTCTCTTTCAGTTGGTATTTTCCTGATTCTTTTCATTTTCCTGTTCAAGAAAATAACACTTTTTAGGAAAGTGCGCAAGCAATTTTTATTATGGTAACAGTAGGTAATTTGCCAAGCACCCCGATAAGTTGCTGCCGATTCCCCAATATTTCATAACTCTTTCTTAAAAGGCTCATTTCCAGTGCAAAAACAACATTCTGAGTTTAAAATCAGCCCCATAAAGTATTGCCAGAGGAATATCGGTGAATTATAGGGGGTTATAATGGATTGTCTTGTGAGTATCAGGTCATACTATTCAGCTTAAAACCTCAGTTTTGGGGCTAAAAAGAGTTGTTTAAGATGATTTTAGGGCCTGTTTTAGGCCTCTTTTGTTGTTATTATGGTTGCTTAGCGTGGTCCGACCCCAAGCGACAGCGATTACCCAAGCGAGCCCATTTAATACACCGCAATAGCAAAACCGACGATTGATAGCGAACCGCCAACGGCCAGCAGAGGCTTGGAAAGAGGTTCGTTCATGAATTAGAATCGGACTTGTTTATAGGGATATCAAAAAGCAAAAAATGGTTATTTTCAGAACTAAAGATAAAGCCATTTTTCGTTATCAGGTCTATAGGTTCAATTATAAGACATTTTTTTGATTCATCATACTCCATTTTCTTTATATAATTATCCCGCCGATAATGTAAAGAATACGTGCATTTTTCATCAGATATTTCTTTTTTGATCCTCGGTCTATTTTCAAGCTCCAAGTTAGTTCGCTTCGCTCACAATTGGAATGATAGGACAATGGAATACTGGCCCCGGTGAAATAGAAAAAAGTTTCACTGGGTAAAAAT
>CAZDAB010000700.1:0-1966 GCA_964502855.1 uncultured Desulfobacteraceae bacterium
ACCCTTATGTATGAGTTTGTATGATGTAGTCGCTGATTATTCATGGAGCTATTGAATCGAAAAAACTCCCCGACCCCTCATTTTATATAAACATGGCAGCAATGCTGTCTAAGTAAAGCATGCCCCTGGATGTCAGCGCGCAGCGGTTTTGAGAAAGCTCTACAAACCCTCTTGCTTCAAGCACGGTGATGATATCCTCGAACATGGTTTTAAAGTTTACGCCAAATTTTTTATCAAAAACATCAATTAAAATTCCTTTTGTCTGTCTCAGCCCCAGGTAAACAGCCTCTATCATGAGCTGTTCCATACTGAGCCGTTCCTCTCCGGCACGGGGAAGTTTATCAGTCTCAAGATCCTGTATATACTTTTTCACATCCGCACAATTCCAGTATCGTTTCGGCTCCAGAAATGAATGGGCCGAGGGGCCGAGCCCGATGTACGGTATAAAATTCCAATATTTCATATTGTGCCGAGACCGATTACACTCGGCGCTTTTGAGGCCGAAGCTGTTTATGCTTTTGTGTGCGAAATTGGATATCTCGTATTGAACATAGCCATGGTCGCTTAAAAATTCCAGGGTGGTTTCAAACAGCTCGCATACCTGGGATTCAGCCAAAGGCTTCAGGCGATCTTCTTGGAGGTCATTGTATAAAGGGGTGCCCGGTTCAAAGGAGAGCATGTAGCAGGAAAGGTGTCGGGGCTCAAACTCAATCGCCAGTTTCAAGTCCTTGAGCCACATTTTTTTTGTCTGGTTGGGAATACCGTAAATCAGATCCAGCCCCAGGTTTTCAAACCCGGCCTTTTGCGCCCAGGTTAGCGCAGCGTGAGCATCGCGTCCGGAATGGATACGCCCGAGAAACTGAAGGTTCACGGGATCAAACGACTGAACCCCGATGTTTATTCGATTGACGCCGGAGAATCGATATTCCTCGAATTGTTTCAAACTAACGGTGCCGGGATTTACTTCCAGGGTAATTTCAGCATGGGGAAGAATTTCATAGGATTGACGGGCGGTCTCAATTATTTTTGCAATTGTTTTTGCATCCAGAACCGATGGGGTGCCGCCACCCATATACAGGGTGTCAAACGTTAAATTCGGGTCCCGGGTCATGCGCATTTCAGATATTAAGGCATCCATAAATGCAGGATGTAACGACCTATCGGTTATGGAATAAAAATCACAATAGGAACACTTTTTAACGCAAAAAGGGATATGGATATATAATCCCGCATCCATATCAGCTTGTAACATCCTCTGCCAGCTTCATGCCCAGATCCAGGGCCTTTCGATTCATCTCCAGAAAACTGGAAGGAATCCGGTCTTTCAAAACTTTCATAATGGATTCGGCTTTGACAAGATCTGTCATGCGGATTACCACACCTAGCATGCAGATATTAAACACAATGGGGTTGCCGATGTGTTCCATCACTGTCTGGTAAATGGGAAGCTCTTTTTGCTGTGCATCGACTTTCCTCTGAATCTTGACATAGCGGGTGTCCGTAATTAAAAGACCGCCGGGTCGGATGATGGGATAAAATTTACTATAGGCTTCCTGGGTGAGACAGACCAGAACATTGGGCTGGATCACCTTGGGATAATGGATTTCAGAATCGGAGATGATAACATCAGATCGTGTGGCACCTCCCCGGGCTGCCGGCCCATAGACTTGTGACTGAACCGCAATCAGGTTTTCATAAAGCACGGCCGCCTCGGCCAGTATGATGGCAGCGGTAATAACCCCCTGCCCGCCTGAGCCTGAAAATACCAACCTGCATTTTTCCATGATTACCTCTCTTGTCCCATAAAAACCCAAAACCCGCATCAATGGTTATCGAAAATGGCTATGTTAGATCGGTTGAAACTATTACCCTTTTTCTTTCATGGCCCTTTGGATGATTTTATCGTACTCTTTACAGTATTCCGGCATCTCTTTTTCTACAAAAACACCCCGTTCAATAAGGTCGG
>CAZDAB010000701.1:0-1966 GCA_964502855.1 uncultured Desulfobacteraceae bacterium
GTAATCATTATAATTCTACCTCCCTGAGATATTTCTTGAGTTCACGGTAAAAATTCTCGTGGGGACCTATTTTAAAAAAAACGATGCCCTCATTTTGAGAACGATAGGCTATTAAAAATTTTTGTCTTCTATGAGCAAACTTATGAACTCGAAATCCAGTTAAATCCCCTTTTTTAGTTTCTCCAATATCAGGTGTGATTATTATTCTTTCAACTTCATCTTCAATAACGAGTTGTAAAGATCTTGTTTGTTTTTTGACGAATTTTTTGAACGGCGGTTTGAAAAATACACCCATGATAACCACAATGATAATCTAAACTATCAATTTGTCAATCAATATCTGGGGGTCTTTGGGGCGTAGTTGATTATATTGATTTAATCCCCAATCATTTTTATATAGTATTATCAGGACGTTTTCTCAAACTTAACATCCTCTCCATCCTGCAAATCCTGTCTAATACCATTCTGGAATTACACAAAAAATTCTGTTTTTTGGGTAACCGTTGTTTTGATGGCGTTCAGTGTGTCACTCAGTACGGTGATCACATTTTCGCGGATGTCTCCGGCCACAACCATAAGCATCACGTCATCTCCCACGGCCAGGTTCCGGTTTTCAGCGATTTCAACGAGTATTTCCACTATCCCGGGCTTTCTTTTATAGATTTCAATCACCTGGCGCAGTTTTTCATGATCAACCGATAGGGTCAGCCCGGATACTTTCCTGCCGTCTCGGGATGTCTCGCGCACCACCCCGTTATGGCACAGAATCATTCCTGCCCGATGATAATCAGGGTGTTTTTTAATTGTATCGATCATATGGGTTATATTCATGGCGACTCCACTGTTGTACAAGTTGCAATATGTTCGGCCCTGGCCAGATCCTCCGGCGTGTTGATGTTGGAAAAAGAAAGCAGATCCGGATCTGCTTTACGCAAAATAGGTTCAGGTAGTTTTTTAACGCGAACCTTTTGAAAAAAAAGCTGGATTTTAAGTTGTTGCTTGACAAGTTGCTGCTCTATGGGTTTAAGGCAATTTTTTGAATATACGGAACACAGCGGTTCAAGGCCCTTTGAAGTTTCAGGGATAACAATGTCAACACCGGGTTCTATATGGTTAAGAATCGTTTGAACCAGGTCTTTTTTAAGGAAAGGAATATCACATGCCACGAAAAATGCATGCGGAGTGTTCATATAAAAAAGACCTGCATGTATTCCTGTTAACGAACATCGGATCGGAAAGATGTCTGTTACTATGTTTAAATCCCAGTCAAGATATTGAATGGGATCGTTGGTGACCAGAATAATTTCCTCAAAAAGCTCGCTAAAGACATCATATATGCCATCAAGAATACTTCTTCCAGCCACACGGATCAACGCCTTGTTTATTCCTGAAAACCGTGTGTTCTGTCCACCTGCCAATATGATACCGGTAACGGAGGGGTTCATTTTATAACAACCTAAACCGGACACGCCCGCCCTCCTGCCGAACGGCGTAAGGCGGACGGGGCGGAGCCAAAAAATATTTGCCACCAAGTCACAAAGACCCGAAGATTTTTATTTTGTTATTCTTTGTTGGTGTCTTGGTGCCTTTGTGGCGAAAAGAAGAAAGTTTGGTTACAAAAAGCGCAAAATGCATAAATTTATCATTTTACAATAGGAAAAATATCTGGCAAAATCAAGGCCGTTTCAATAAGATTGTGATTTCTATTGCAAAGAAATATCATAATAACCTTGATCTTACCTTTGTTCATGATATAGAACCTAAAATCTGCATTAATTTTTTTCGGAAGAGATAAATTTGCTATAAATACAATGCGCTATCGAGATGTTTTTATCAATATCCTCACACCGATAACGGGCTATATAAAAGGATGAAACCCAAATTAAATTCCGAAAAAAGTTAACCCTTTGTGAGCCTCGTCTCGACCGGATCTACTGCGTTATCAATCGATTGCAGTATTACAATA
>CAZDAB010000702.1:0-1960 GCA_964502855.1 uncultured Desulfobacteraceae bacterium
ACTTTTGCATACATAGAATGAATAAACCAAGGTATAAATACGTGACCGTATTTACATTTACGAATACATGTACTAAGACACGGAGAAGGGCAATTAAGTTTTTTTCTGTTTCAACGTGTCACTTATTAAAAATGTCATTAAAAGGATTATAATATAATCTTTGGTGTCTTCGTGTCTTTGTGGCTGACCCTTTTCAAAAAATTTAAGTTACTGTATTTTAATAAACATTTCGCTGGAAGATATCAAATCTTCCAATAGTTCCATCCGGGTATTTTTATTGCGATCTATGGCACAACGCAGCCTTAACGCACAAAGCTTTCTACAGATCGGATCCTCAATATTGAAATTACCGAAACATCCAAGATGATTGTCAAAAGAGATTTTATTCATTAATTCCTTTTTCATGTTTTATCCTTTAAATCCAACAATGAAAGCATTTCCTCATGAACGTGACTGTTGGTTGCAAGAATTTCCTTTTTGTAAATATTAAACGGTTTATTTGAAAAATCTGTTATGGTCGCTCCTGCTTCTCTTGCAATCAATTCTCCGGCCGCGGTATCCCAGGGCTTTAAGTTCTGTTCCCAGAATCCGTCAAATCGCCCACAGGCTACAAAACAAAGGTCGATGGCAGCTGATCCGAGTCTACGTACTCCCTGAGAGGCTTTCAAGCATTTTGAAAAACGGGTCATCAGGGGATCGAAACAATCTATCAGATCATAAGGGAACCCCGTGACCAGTAAACTCTCTGAAACTTTTTGTGCGTTAGAGACTTTGATAGGGCGGCCGTTGAGTTCGGCGCCTTTGCCTTTTGCGGCAGTAAAGAGTTCTCCGGTTACCGGGTTTAAGACAATACCGATAACGGTATCATCGCCCAAAGCAAAAGCTATGGAAATAGAGAAAAGACCGAGCTGATGTGCAAAATTTGTCGTACCATCCAGAGGATCGACAATCCATTTATAATCCGCTTTGCCTTTGTTCAGACCGCTTTCTTCCGCCAGGACACTGTGATCAGGGAAGGCTTTTTTAATTGTCCCTATAATTGTCTTTTCGGATTCGGTATCCGCCTCTGTAACAAGATCAATAACCCCCTTTTTTTCGACCTTGGATTTCCCCCTGCCGTAATGCGACAAAAGTACCCTCTGGCCTTTATAAGCAGCAGCGATACCGACTTTTTTTGCAAGTTCCAGATCCATAAAGAAAAATATTTATATTTATTTTTATTTAGATGTCAACAACAAATTATTAAGATCTCAGGGTAAACGGATTTGATTTTGATCTTGAAAACCTGGTTCTTTGGGCCAGGTCAGAGTTCTCCGGCTCTGCCTGAAGAATTGCTGCAAGAGTTTGAAGTGAACTAAAGTTTAAAGTGAGCTAAAGTTAAGGTAAAATACAAGTGACTAAAGTGACTAAAGTTGAAAGTGCCTAAAGTTATGGTGCCGCCTTCAGCGGCTTCATTTTAAAACTTTAGCTCACTTCACACTTCACACTTTAGCTCACTATCCACTTCACACTTTAGATCACTTTAGACACTTTTAACTTGTGCGGCTTTAAGTAAAACAGCCCCTTTCAGGGGAAAACCAAAGCCTGGTCCTTTGGGACAGGATTCTTTACTTCGATTCAGCTTACCGATTTTTCATATCATGTATCGAGGCTTCCATTTTTTCGATCAGGGGGGGTAAGGTGGATTCGACATTGGCCGAGATGGCTGTTCCGCCAAGGGGCCCGGTCAGCTCATCAACAATTGTTGGATCAACGAGATCCTTTTTGTTTAGAACCCGGATTAAGGAGATATTGTGCAGATTAAGGTCGGCAAGTATTTTTTCAACAGACGTGATCTGGGCTTTAAAACGAGGATTGCTGATATCGATCACATGCAAAAGAAGGTCTGCATTGTCAAGTTCTTCCAAGGTCGCACGAAAAGCAACCATAAGGTCTTTGGGGAGGTTTTTGATAAATCCCA
>CAZDAB010000703.1:0-1960 GCA_964502855.1 uncultured Desulfobacteraceae bacterium
TGTATCAATTTATCTGAGCAATACTGTATCAATTTATCTCAGCGCTATAGTTTTTGAGTTTTGCTTTTTTTGCATTTTTGTAAAAAATACGATATGTGCAATTTAAATTTAAGTGCTCATACCCTGTGTTTGACAAGATATGTCAAAAGGATATAACTGAGATGATTAGATATTATGATGTTTTTCGGTGTTAATTAAAACTAAAAAGGTGACACAAAATGCACACTGAAGAACTAATAAAGAAATCGCGATTGGGCGATGTGTTATCTAAAAAAGAACTTGTTTATCTGCTTAGCCTGGCGCCAGATTCTGCTGAAACATACATGGTAATGGCTGAAGCAACCCGTCTTTCGAAAGAACTTTCAGAAGGAAAGGCTGAAGTACATGCGCAGTTTGCGATCAACCTCGCACCATGTCCTTGTAACTGTCTCTTCTGCTCTTTTGCGAAGACCAACGGTGTCTTCAACGAAGCGACGGAGCTAACTCCAGAGCATGCCGTGGCCTACGCCCGACAATTTGAAATTGATGGTGCGAATGCAGTGTTCATGATGTCAACGGCCAACTATCCCTTTGAACGCTTCATAGAAATATCCCAGGAAGTTAGAAAAAACCTGAAGCCAGAAACAACACTTATTGCTAACGTTGGTGACCAGACGTTAAAGAATGCAGTCAGGCTAAAGGATGCGGGATTTTCAGGCGTGTATCATGCAGTTCGCTTACGCGAGGGCAAGGACACCACTCTTTCAGTGGAAAAAAGAAAACAGAGTATCAGTAACTTCAAAGAAGCTGGGCTTGGAGTAGGAACATGCGTCGAACCTGTGGGGCCGGAACACACTAACGAGGAGCTGGCTGAAATGATAGAATTCACAGCCTCCTTCAATCCTTCATATAGCGGGGCAGCTAGACGGATACCCATACCTGGAACCGTGATAATCAAACGTGGAGCAATCAACGAAATGCGTATGGCTCAGATAGTTGCTGTTACTAGGCTGGGAATGCCACGGTCTGTGATGGGCAACTGTACGCATGAACCTTGTACTCTGGGGGCGATTAGTGGAGCGAATCTCTTTTGGGCAGAAGTTGGCGCTAATCCCAGAGATATTGAAGAAAAGACAGAAGAAGGCAGAGGTGAAACCGTTAGTACCTGTAAATCAATTTTTCAAGAAAGTAATTGGGACGTATGGAGCGGTCCATCACGCTACTACAACAACAGAAAATAGAAGGAACGTCGAACAAGGGTAATTTAGCCAATTAAAAACAAATCGTGCGGCTAACTATCAGGGTTATCCTCACTTTGAATATCTACTATAACGCATGGTTTTTTATCCAAAAATTCTGTGCCGCATAACGATACCTGCAAAGGGAGTAAATTGCAGACTAATTGTGATCACACGAATACTGGGGGCTTAGGATATATGGGATAACCCAACCAAAAAGTGACATATCATCCACTTGAAAAACCTGGGATATATCTGACCAACCGGGGGGGTGAATTTGACACAAATGTGGAGGTTTAGGAAGCGAGAAGGATTGGGCATCAGAATATGGAAGTTCTGAGTATTTGAATATTAGGGCTCGAATTTCATAGCTTCAATCAACTGGTAAAACCTATTTATTGCTCGTCTGAATAATTTTTCCCGATGGATTGAGAGATCATCGTATTCTCTATAATTTTCCATATAGGCATCAATGAATTTGCTATTTTTTTTAAATCCAGCCATTCCATATTTTCCCAAGAATTCCAAGTAATCAGATACAATTTTAAATTCTGCATCAAAAAACTTTATCGTGGTTTCATTTTTTAATAACATTGATTTATATTGCCGCAATATATTCCGATTGTTCTCTCCGGTTTCACCGTTAAAATCTCTACCGTCAATATCAGAGTCCCAGTTATGAGACTTTAAAAAGCTTCCATGCTTATCTTCAAATAAGGAATACTCGCATGTTTGGTGACAGT
>CAZDAB010000704.1:0-1957 GCA_964502855.1 uncultured Desulfobacteraceae bacterium
AAGCACGTTATAGAAACCTTGATATGAAGGGTATTTTTTAAACTCAGGATCTGTTAAAATGGATATACGACAGCTCGGTTTCATAGGTACAAGCCTTCTCTCCATTTCAGGAGAAATAATCCATTTCAGGAATTCCCAGGCTGCTTCGGGATTTGCTGAATCAGCCGATATCTGTACAGACCATCCCCCATTTGTTGCCCTGCCGCCGGGCATCGGGGCTACCCACCATTTTCCTATTATATCGGATTGTTTTGGGTCTGAGAAAAAGCCATCACCAGAATCCCAAAATGGAAGCATTGCCGCCCTCCCCTGCTGAAAAGCTACATGGGCCTCGTCAAAACCATAACTCGGAGAACCTTCTACAGAGTATTTAACCAAATCGTTCAATGTTTGCATTGCTTTTAAAGCCGCAGGTGTGTCAAACATAGGTCGATATGAGTTAGGATCATAGAATTCGCCGCCATATGCTCCCATGAAATTTAGGTATGTTGCCGCCCCCTGAATATCGGCCCTGCCCATAAAAGCAAAACCACGGGTATCAGGCCCATATTTCTGATCAACATCCTTTGCTATTTTCAGTACATCTTCCCACGTTGTCGGTACTTGATACCCCTGTTCTTCGAAGATGTCTTTTCGATAGTAAAAAGTCATTGATCCAACATGTGTAGGCACACCATAATATCGTCCCTTATACTTCATATGTGATTCCTGAAGGCTGGGATGGATATCATCAAGCTTGATCTCATCCTTATCCCGCATTACCCAGTCGGTTATGTCACGGCAATAACCGCGTGCGTCAAAAAGGGCCATGTCGGGAAAGTGCATCTGGATAACATCGTACTCTCCGGTATGCGCAGCAGCAGCAGTTAAGTTTTTCTTAAAAAGATCTTCAAACCCGTAAGTATCGATAGTTACCTTAATGCCAGTTTTTGCTTCGAACTCAGGCAGAAGGTCTCTAAAAGCCCATTCACGTTCTTCATCAATCATCGAGACGTGCAATTGCACACCCCTGAGGTCCTTTTTTTCCGGTGCGGGCTGTTCTTTCTTTTCAGGTGCGGGCTTCGCTTCTTTCTCCTGGGCCGGTTGTTCTTTGCCGCCCCCACCAGCAAAAAGGAATAGTGAACTAAGGGTAAAAACTGCAGTCAAACACAAAATACAAACTAATTTCAGCTTTTTCATTTTTTCTCCTCCTAAAATATTTTTCAAATAAAAATCTGATCTAGAGTTAGATCGCTAAAAATAATTCACCTCCCTTCTTGGAGAAATAAATTTTTTATGAAATCTATAACCCTTTATTATAAACAGGTTATAAAAAAGATTAGAAACCATTCTTTTTTCAACCCAATAAATTAAAAATACATAAAATTTAAAACAGGATTATATATACCTGAATATAACTTTAGTCTAATTTTTTGGTTGTTTCTCTTACAATTAACTCCGGTTGTAGTACAATATTTTTGTTAGTGATTTTCCCCTCCTTTTGTGATATGACTGATTCTACTGCTTTTTCACACATTTCTCTATACGGCTGTGCAATTGTTGTCAATGAAGGCACCAACATTTTCGCAGCATCTATATTATCCATTCCAATAACTGAAATATCTTGAGGGATGCCTATTTTTTTTCGTATTAAAACGTTCATAGCTCCGATTGCCATTAAATCGTTTTGAGCCCAAAGAGCTGTTATATTAAGGCCGCTGTTAAGGAAATGATTGATAGCATTTTTTCCTGAATTAAATTTGAAATCACCCTCAAAAACCAGTTTATTATCTAACTTTACATTGTGCTTCTTTAAAATATCATTGAAACCTTTCAGTCTCTCCCTGCAAAGAGAGATGTTCAGGGGCCCGGTGATGCATGCAATATTCCTGTGTCCCAAGTCAATCAAATACTTTGCTGCTATCTCTCCGGCTTTATAATTTTCTCACAAAGTCCACCAAGCGTTAACACTGGTTTA
>CAZDAB010000705.1:0-1955 GCA_964502855.1 uncultured Desulfobacteraceae bacterium
AGTCGGCGATGATCCTGAGATCGAGCCCCACCGGCCCGGCGAATCCCTTGGGTGCGTGGGTGACGTCGGCAACCACCTGGTCACCCGCCAGCTCCAGTTGCGTTACCCCCAGGTACCGCCGCAACTTCGCCTCATTGATCTCATGATCCCCCCTCACCAGTGCGGCCACGACCCCCTGGTCAGTTTCGAGAATAATGGTCTTCACCAGTCTCTCCGGGGGGACGCCGAGGAATGCGGTCACCTCTTCTACGCTTCTTTTGTCAGGGGTCTGCACCCGCTCCAACTTTTTTGGCTTCTCGTTCGTCTTTTCCGCTACCCTCCCGATCTCCGCCCGCTCTATATTGGCCGCATAGTCGCATGAGTCGCAGCTTACGATGGCATCCTCACCCGTATCGGCCAGGACCATGAACTCATGAGAAAATCTCCCCCCGATGAGGCCGGTATCCGCTTCCACGGCCCTGAATCGCAGCCCGCAGCGCTGGAATATCCTCGTATAGGCATCGTACATCCGTTCATAGCTCTGCTCCGCACCGGCCTCATCGGCATCAAAACTATAGGCATCCTTCATGACAAACTCCCGGGCGCGCATCACCCCAAACCGCGGCCTCACCTCATCCCTGAACTTGGTTTGGATCTGGTAGAGGTTGATGGGGAGTTGACGATACGATCTGACCTCCCGGCGGGCCAGATCGGTGATCACCTCCTCGTGGGTAGGACCAAAGCAATAGTCCCGGTCGTGTCTATCCTTTACCCTGAGCAATTCCTTGCCATAGTGGTCCCATCGGCCGCTCTCCTTCCAGAGTTCGGCCGGCAGGACGCACGGCATCACCACTTCCTGAGCCCCCGCCCTATTCATCTCCTCCCTAATGATGCGTTCCACCTTCTGCATGACCCGCACCCCCAGGGGGAGGAGGGTATAGATGCCCGCGGCCAGCTTTCTGATCAAACCGGCGCGCAACATCAGCTTGTGGCTCACCACCTCCGCCTCGGCCGGCTCTTCTCTCAAGGTAGGCAATAGTAATTGTGTATACCTCATTCCTTCACCCTCACTGGATGCGTTTCACTCTCCTGCCGGATTCCCTGAGCATACTGCACGAACCAGACTGCGCACCTGCCTCTGCATCAGTCCGTGTGCCTTTGCATTCTATAGGCTAACCCTCTTTGCTGTCAACAAGCAACCACTCCAGTTCTCACCCTGCAATAAAAAAAGAGGAGATGCAAACTTATCTCCTCCTCTCGTTTATCTTAACGATTGCACTTAAGTGGCACGTTTTAGCGCTTCCCGCTTGAAGAATTGGTTAACGGCCATATTTGATAACAACATACATACAGAAAAGAGCAAAGCAAATTGCTAAGGAAAACAAGGATATGATAAATGATTTTCGCCAATCCTTCCCCTTCTCTGTAAATTGATCTGGGTCGAAAGCTAAAATTCCAATTCTTGAAAATAACATTGGTATGGAAAATTTTTTAGTATTACGAAACATTCCCCACCAAGAAATACTCGACCAAGAAATCAATACAGCTCCCCCGATAAAAAAAATATAAACATCAATAAGTTCCATGCCACTGAACTATATTATTATCATGGTGCCGAAGGCGGGACTTGAACCCGCACGGGAGTTACCCACCACCCCCTCAAGATGGCGTGTCTACCAAATTCCACCACTTCGGCACATTCACAGGGTACATTATATCCACCAACTCCCCTTTTGCCAAACCCTTTTTCTACTCAGCCTCTTGGACCGGACCGGGCGTCAGGGGGGCCTCCTGCTGCGGCACCTCATCCCCCACATCCCCCAAAGGTTTGGTAGGGACATGGCCGGCCAAAAAGGCCAATATAAGGGACGTCAACATAAAGAAGACGGCCACCACGGTGGTGAGCTTGTTCAAGAACCCGACCGGCCCTGAGCTCCCGAAGAGGGTCTGGCTGTAACCGCCGCCGAAGGCGGCGC
>CAZDAB010000706.1:0-1954 GCA_964502855.1 uncultured Desulfobacteraceae bacterium
AATGTCCACTACTCGGAAATAATACGTGATGGGGTATGCATACAATCAATGGTGACCTAAATTCACCACCAAAATTGTAGAAGTATTATAAACCATAGGTTTATAAAGATTTAGATGTAATACTTGGGTGCAAGCAAAATTGCCATAGAACCTTATTAATAAAGGAATTCGTAAAATTAGGCGGTGGATTTTGGTTGAGCTTACTATTTGACCTATTAATATAAATGGGTTATACTTGTATAAATTGGCGACAAAAAGGATGAGACCTTTGCAAAACTCCCCTTTTTGCTCAATTTTTGCGTCCCTGCTGAGCGGGATTTGTCAACAGGCTTAAATTTTAATCCACCGCAGGCGGATTAAAATTATCGCGTTGACTCGGGGTGCCCATGCCCCTCGCGGGCAGCTTGATAGTGGTTCAATTCTGCTATCTTGCAGAATTGCCTTGGACGTAAATAAATATTGACATTTTTCAAAGGTCTCATGATAAGTGCGGCACGTTACCAATTTTTAGCCCAAAAAAGGGGTTATGGCTGAAATGCCGTAACCCCTTGAAATTAATGGTACGCCTGGCAGGATTCGAACCTGCGACCTACGGATTAGAAGTCGGCTTCGAGGCAAAAGCAACAGGTAAGGATAAGCAAGAAAAAGTAAATTAAAAACAATTAAATCAACCAATTATAAACTTTCACCCCTTCCGCTGATTTCACCATTTTTACCGGTTTTTACCCATCTTTTTTCAAATTTTGGCAAATTTTTGGCAAAAAAATAAAGCCCAAACAAGGTGGCATAACCCGCTGAATTGATGGTCTCGTAGCGACAAAAAAAGTCCGCCATTTTACTGTTTTTTCCCTCTTGTTTATAAAATTATGGCAAAAAAATAAGCAGAACATCGGATGGGTTATCTGTTTAAAATAATTTGTTGCAATATTGTATAAAATATGTATAAATTATGTTATGAAATTTGAATGGGATAACGAGAAAAATCTTACGAACCTAAAGAAACATGGTATTGATTTTAATACAGCCAAAGGGCTTTGGGACGATCCCAATCGGATTGAAATTCATACTGGTCATCCAATTGAAAACAGGAATATTTTAATAGGCAAAATTGGAGAAAAACTTTGGGCCTCAATTTTTACCATGCGCGGTAATACAATTCGGATAATATCCGTAAGACGTGCAAGAAAAAAGGAAACAAAATTATATGGTCAAAAAGAAAATAGCTAAAAGCACTCAAGAGTTTGATCGTAGATTCGACGACGGCGAAGACATACACGACCTCATCGACATGTCTAAGGCCAAAGTTATCCGGCACGGCAAGAAAGTTCGGATCACACTTGATGTTGCAGAAGAACTGATCAAAGAAATTGATCGGATCCGGCTAAATATTGGCGTAGACCGAGGTGCGCTGATCAAGGTATGGTTACACGAAAGAGTGCAACAGGAAAAGGCAGATATAACACATTAAGAGCTTTCTAACTTCTGACATTTAATGTCTGACATCGGACCTCTACATTCTTCCGTCCCTCCTATTTCATCTTTTCAAATAATTGTATAAAAGCCTACATATAATTGTACTTAAGCATACAATAAATGGAATATAGGCTTTACAAACAGATTTTAATAGATACCCAGGATCATCCACCTTGGTAATGTCGGCTTAATCCATTTCTGGTTTAGAAATTACCATAAGTTGATTACTACGAGTCATGAAACAGGAATATATTCAAACCATTTCTTAACTTTAGTTTAAAAACGGGAGTCTTTACAGAAAATACCGATCACTGTACCAAGTGTCCATTATGAATAGGTTGAGGGATGAAAGAAACGGTTTTCTTCATATAGCAAAGCCCACCCGATTGAAAACAGTCTTTTTCTTGAGAATATATCGAAGTGCCTGATGTATGCATTATTGTGACAGTTAAAGTGTCATAAAAGTTGACTTGTGACAAAT
>CAZDAB010000707.1:0-1954 GCA_964502855.1 uncultured Desulfobacteraceae bacterium
GAAAAGATTTTAGAAACAAGGAGTTAACTGCCGCGAAGCGGCTTAGTCCAACCAGGGTTTTTCATGAAGAACTCAACAAGTTTATGAGAAGCAGAATTTCAGGTACTAAATTTTGTAGTAACAATATCACAATTTAATAAATAAATCCGATTCTGTTTTGCATATTAATAAAAAATTGTCAATAGTCAAAGGCGATTAAAACTTAGGGGCGGGCGGGGTAAAAATAATGGCATAAATGGGGTACCATTAAAGAACCTGTATTTTCAAAAAGTTGTAGAATTTCCGAGACGTCAAATTAATGCACCAAAAAATCTGTGATTTTTGGATTGATATTATAGGAAATAGTTTGTAGATGTTTATGCAGCTGGAACCAAGAAATATTTGCCACCAAGGCACAAAGATTCCAAGGATTTTTTTGTTATTCGTTCTTAGTGTTTTGGTGCCTTTGTGGCGAAAAGAAAAAAGTTTTGTGAGCCTAATGAAAAGATTATACAATCGATCCTATTTTTTTGATCAGGGGATTCGTTTTGAATGCCAGCGGTGCGGGGTATGCTGTACCGGGGACCCGGGAATCATATATGTCGGGAAAGATGAAATTACGCGTATCGCCGAATACCTTTCTGTTCAAGTTTCCTTTTTCATTGAAAAATATCTCTATCCGATAAGGGAAGGATACAGTATCAAAGAACATGCAGATGGGCGGTGTTTTTTTTATGAAAACGGGTGCACCATTCATCCGGTTCGTCCAGACCAGTGCAAAACATTCCCTTTCTGGCTTGAGAATTTACGGTCTGCCAAAAAATGGAACCGCTTATCCAGGGAATGTCCGGGTATTGGTTGCGGGCCTCTATATTCCAAAGAACAGATTCTGGAACTTGTTCACTCCAACATGGATGCTGTTGTAACACCTATATCTTGCATGAAAGTTAATGAAAATTTATGAGAATTGATAGGGTTACCGAAAAAATTCGGACTCGGGAAACCCATGCCGCTGGGCGATTTTCTCGAACATCTGCGTGAGCCCGACGCCCAGCGTGAAGACCGAGCCGATGTCGAGATTCTGGTCTGCGGTTTGGTCGAAAAAAACATTGAGACTGGATTCGAGACCGTCTTCCGGCAACCAGTAACATACCATCACAGGAACTTTAGGCAGGGGGTAAAGAACCACGGATATATCTGATTCGAATTGTTTTTCCACCTGCTTTCCGCTTAGTATATGAACCATATCGTCAAAGAGGTCGGTGTAGATGTCCGCCACTCGTTTCAAGGGCTCTTCGCACCGTTTCCGAAAAAGCGGATACCGTTCCTTTCCGTCTTTCAATTCTCTGAACGAAACCCAGTTCCCTGAAACCGGCACCCCTTTGCCGTAAAGAACATGGTTGAGAAACGGGATGGCCACCCATGGATTGATGTGGATGTCCGTGGAAAGATTGCCTTTTGTATTCACGCTGAAATTTTTGCCCAGCACCTTGAGGGTCAGCTTGTCATCCGAAAACCGGCCCCCGACTCTTTTGGCGGCCCGAGCAAGGTCACGATTGGCAATTTCGTTTTTTAGCTCTTCCAGGTAGGCATCCCGGTTCTGTTCAACGGCATTCTGATCTTCGGGTTCCCCGGAAAACCGTTCTATCGTTTCCGGATCCAGTTTCGGGCATTCCTTGAGCGGTTTTTTCCCCTTGAAGACCGCTCCGGCAAATGCAAGACATGTTTTTTCACCGCATTCCCGGCAATTCGACTTGTCGAGCAGCTGAAAGATTTCCATGGCGTTTTTGGGTTGCGGCATTAAAGTCCTCCTGTTTTATCTGAGTGTTAACTTCGACACATTATCTAGTGCCCATACGAAAACTAGGATTTTTCGTTAAGATCAAGAAAGACGAAAATTTTAACCACAGACATACATTGAGTATTTCGAGGATTAACCCGCCAAAGTTCGGTGGCGGGTTAAAATTTGAGTCTG
>CAZDAB010000708.1:0-1952 GCA_964502855.1 uncultured Desulfobacteraceae bacterium
GTCCCGCATAGTTGACTATAGCGGAACGACATCTTCCTTGTATCTGCGGCAACCTAGACAATCGCTCAATTTAGGTCTTATTAAAACACAATCCCCGCATACCCCACAAAACTGTCCCCCGGACTTTTATCATAACTGGTTGCATATGCAATGGCTTCCGCTTTGTCTGCCCCGAGTTGTTTTGCAGCGGCAATTGCAGTTGCAGCCGCACCGCTGCAACAGGCATTGTGGTTTGCCAGGGCCTCTGTGATAACCTTGCCCGGATCCATGGCAATCATGGCCTTGATAACCCTGCGATCGTTCTCCTTGCGCACCCAGTCCAGGGCCGCCTGGCCCGTGCCATGGGATACAAACCCGTAATTCAACCCGTAATGGGTGAGGTCGGTGGAGCCGATCACTTTAATCCGCAACCCCAGACCCTGTGAAATGTCGGCCACGGCCTTTCCGATTTCAAGAGAGTGTTGTGTGGGCGGCACGCCCATGGGAACGATTTTTGTGTGCTTAAAAAAGTATTTTATAAAAGGGAGCTGAAGTTCGATGGTATTGTCCTGGGTAAAATTATCAGCGGTTTCGATCTGAAATGAAAATTGTTTGACAAGTTCGCCTGCAAGAGACTCTTCGATTTCTATGTCGCCAAACGGAGTTTCCCATGCACCGCCGGTCATAATGTATGAGGGGGAACGAGGATGAAGATGCATCCCGAAAATTACAAAAACATCCGGAGGGTTTTCATCTTTTAAGCAATGGATCACGTTACAGGCGATACTTCCTGAAAAATACCATCCCGCATGGGGCACGATCCCTCCGGTTAAGGGCCTCTGTGCAACAGTCTTTGTGGGGTACTCTTTCAGAAAACCTTTAATCTCTTTCTCGCACCCGGCAGCATTGCCCGGATACCAGCTTCCTGCAAAAACAGACTTTCTCACGTTCATTACAAACACCTCCTTTCTAGGGTTTACCCTAACGATGCAAAACCTCCGTATAAGCCGTTTAATGTATCATCTGATGTGTTGTTTATGCATCGATAGGATTTAATTTGCCACATACGGGTAATTAAGTCCAATATATTTTCGTGTAAAAAATCATAAGGCAAGAGGTTAAGCCGATTCAAACAAATAACGCCTTGACATAATAGAGGTACGATTAGTAATTTATGATTTATTATCTTTCAAAGGAATGGAATTTTCAGAATAAACAAAATTTTATCAGGGTTAGTGCCCGAACGAAAACTAGGATTTTTCGTTAAGATCAAGGAAGACGAAAATTTTAACCACAGACATACATTGAGTATTTCGAGGATTAAAATTTGAGTCTGACGCAGATATTGGCGGAAAAGACAGTTTTCGTTCAGGCACGAGTTAGGAGTTGTTGATGGGTTCAGGCAAAATATTTTCTACAAATATTGACGTCAGATTCAGCGATCTTGATGCCCTGGGGCATGTTAACAATGCGGTATTCTTTACCTATTTTGAAGAGGGGCGGAAAAAATTCTCACAAAAATATTTCAAGGTTTCGGACCCTTATGATTTCAGGTTTATCATGGCGCATATTCGCTGCGATTATCTTAAACCGGTACTGTTCGTTGACAAGGTAACCCTTCACATGTGGGTCAAGGATATCGGCACCAAAAGTTTTACTTTTGAATATAAACTCGTCCATCAGTCAGACCCAACCATGGTATATGCAACCGGAGAATCGGTCCAGGTCTGTTACGATTACACAAAAAATCATTCGATAGTCGTTTCAGACAAAATCAAAGAAAAATTAACGGCGTATCTTAAACCATAAATTTAACCTTTCAATGACCAGATATGTGAAAAACGGGAGTCAGATCTCTTCCATTAGGCATTTTCCTTGACAGACATAAAAAGTGGTGTTAACAAATTTTCAAAAATACGAGACCTTTGAAAAATGTTCAATTTTGTTCAAGGCCAAGGAAGGCGAAAATTTTA
>CAZDAB010000709.1:0-1946 GCA_964502855.1 uncultured Desulfobacteraceae bacterium
ATTCACTAATCCAGTCAAAGGGAAACCTGGTCGTTATTCCAAAGAGAAATGCCCCTACTACCGCGGGAGAAACCACAATCGGCAGGTCTATGATGCTGGCAAATAAATAACGGCAGGGAAATCGAAATCGGGAAAGGGCATAGCCTGCAGGGATACCGATAAGCAAAGAGAAAGACATGGAGACCGTTGCAGTCCAGACCGTCAACCAGAACCGCTCCCACATCCTCGATTTTGAGAAGAAATACAAGGTGTCATGCAATCCCAGATAAATCCAGTTGCTTGTCACCAGCAAAATATAGACAGCTAGAATAATGCCGGTAATTCCAATACAGAGGGCAGGCCACCACCCGCCTCTAGATCTTAGATCCACTTTAATTCCTTTTTACTTTAATCTCCCGCCCTTGTTGTTTTTTTCTGTCTTAAAACTTCCCCTGCTAAATCACCGACCGTCTCTTTGGTAACCGGAAATGACTCATCTTTTACCGCCTTTGCTGAATTTACCAGATATTCCATATCCTGATCAGTGGTCCCGTCCAGACAGAAACCCTGTTTATCTACAGGGATAACCGGATTGACCGCGTAGGCATGTTTATGAAAAATTGCCCGCCCCTCTTCGGATAAAATAAAATCCATTAACCCTTGGGCCTCCTCTCGATATCGGGCAAACTTGAGCACACCCACCGGCAGCCTTATAATACCCCGATATTTGTGTTCGATGGGTATAATCTCAACATCTCTAAGATAGAGAACCGCTGTGGTTGCCCAGACGATGGTAGCATCAATGGCCCTGTGCTGAGTTGCATTACCCAGTTCCGGGATGCATTTGGCGCTCAGTGTTGCATTCTCCTTTACCTTGTCCCAGATACCCGCTTTTTTGAAGGTTTTTTGATGCCAGATCCCAATAGCACATGACCTTGGATTTCCGAGTCCAACCCTGACGCCGGGCTTGGCAAAATCCTCTATTTTCTTTATATTTTTTGGGTTCCCCTTGGGAGTGATAATCACGGTAACAAAATAGGCGGGGATATCCGTTTTGGGTTCATAGTCTGTGAGAAAACCCCTTTCCACTGCCTGCATCAGATAGAATTCCTCACCGGGCATAAAAAGATCTCCCTGTCTTGATCGGGTGATATCAGCAATAAAATATCCTGAACCCTTGTAGGAAAAGTTGACCTTAATATCCGGGTGTCTCTTTTCAAAAACCGCCTTGATTTCATTTAATGCCGCACGTTGGCCAAGACCGGCATGGAAAAGAAGCCTTTTCTCCACCCCGTATGCATGAGTAACCAGGAAAAAGGATGAGATCACCAGGAAAACCACCAAATTTTTAATCATCTTCATCACAAACTCCTTTCTTTTGTTTGAGTTAAAAAAACCTTTCTAAAATTGGATTACTTTTTCACCATACCGTATGCCATTGGGCATGATAAAAGAATCTAACAAACATCTTTTATCCAGATATTTCTTGGCATTTAGGTACCAGGCATCCTCCCCGATTCCTCCTTCATTACATTCATCCTTCAACATTCACACAGTGGCTTGATTACGGCAGTTATTTCTTTCCCCTGAAGAAGTTTTTTCAAAAAAAGATTCGCAACTTCGTCAGTCAAGCCGGTTAACAAAAGGCACCAAATAGTCTAATTGGTTAATTATGTCAAGCTTATAATATTTAGTAGTATTATAGTAACAAATAATAACTGATAATAACCTATTAGGTTGCTTTTTCGCCTGTTGAATTTGGCAAAAATATCTCCTGAATTACAATCGGCATTTATTGATGAGACCGCTTTCAAAAAGAGTTCCTTCAGATTAAAAAGGTCGAAGTTGTGCAAATGATTTTTTTTGAATTGTTATATCCATCGTAAAATGTTAGTAATCAAATTTAACGGTTTCGTAAAAAATCCAACTTCTGCGTTGTGCTGCATTTCGCAATCATTCAACGTACG
>CAZDAB010000710.1:0-1943 GCA_964502855.1 uncultured Desulfobacteraceae bacterium
ATAATCGGACATGCTCTGAAGCGGAAGCAAGTGGTCATCAAGGCAGGAGAATCAAGGGGCGTTCCCGATATTCTCCCTGCTTTAAAAAGCTATGAGGGTCTATAATTGAATATGGAGAAAAAATCAATAAAAATAATTAGGTGATTCAACATGTTACAAAAAAGGTGTTTTAGGGATGATATAATTGTGTAGTTTTTATACAGGATAATTAACCATCCCATTATCATTTGCCAAACCTACCCCGGTGAAATGCACTTCTCCAAGGCATGCTCAATATCGCCAAGATTGCCAAGTTATGTTACTGGGGTCTTGTTTTGAACCGTGAATAAGACGCCACTATCCGCTATTCAAGACACGACATTTTGCCCTCATTGAGTTTGGGTCGGGGGGTAGGATTCCTGAAAACAGTATTGACTTACTTACGACTGAGATTCAGTCGTTAAAATCAATCCTAAAGTCTTCTCCCGGATAGTCAGTAAGAATCACTCTACAAAAGGAATACACCTCGGTAAAATGTTTTTCGCAGACAGTGCAGTCAACGACTTGAAAAACCTCTTTAGCGTCATTTTCAACGGTATCGTACGCTAAATCTTTTGTATACGCTCCGCAATAAGGACATTTTCGATCCCGCAATCTTTCTTTGGCCAGCGCCTTATCCATAGTTTCATCCTCTTTACCATACCTACCATTTCCGGCCGGGTTCTACTTTGCTTCTTTTTCTTCCAGAATCTTTTTTACCGATTGTTCCACCTGTTCAGCAATCTCGATACACTGGCCGCAAATTTCGGCATCCGGTTCATAATCGGGGATCACACTGCCGATCGGGTATTTGGACGGCAGATAGATCGTGTCGAGTAGGTCACAGTCATCTTCCGAAATGTCAATAAATAGACCTTGCTCTTTTAATACCTGTCTCAGCTTTGCAATGCTGTGGGTTTTGATCAGTTTGTAAGAAAATTCCGCAAAAAGAGACTTCAGCAGTTTTTCCACACTTTGCTGGACATTCTGCAGACATGGGTTAAAAAGACTACTGTTCAGCAAGATTCTGGCGGACGATAGGTTCTCAGCAGCATAATCAAGCCACATTTTGGTTTCATCTTTCATAGACTACTTCTCCGTTATCGATTTCTGTGAGAATGGATGCATTACCTGCATCAGCTCTGATCGGAAAAATATCTATAGGTATTTTATTTGAAACCGGCCGTGTCAATTTTCTGTATTTCATAGACAACTTAAGATATCCTTCCCTGCTTTCCTGAAAAACAGCAACATCCATGTCGCATGGCTCGTCGGATGTAACAAAAGATCCGAATATAACGACTTTTCGAATATCCTTGTCTCTTTTGAGACAGGCAACAAGCTGGTTTTTTAATTCCTGCTTTTCATTGAGTGTAACCATAGCATCACCTTTCTTATACCCTCATTAATCGTAAATAAAAACGAGATTGAACACAACATGTTTATTTTAATAGGAAATCCGGGTCGGACCAAGCTATACAATTGTAGTTGCATTCACTATTCTAAAAAACGGCTTTTTTTTTCTTAACACCAACTGATCATCCATTTTGCCGCGAAGATGGAGTAAAATCATTAACGTATGATCTAAGATTTAGCTTCGTAATTGGCTTTGCTTTCAGCAACAGCAGCCTGATTCGTTTGCCTTTTGCGTTTAATCTCCACACTGAGAGTTGCGCCAAGAACCTCGGCGACTCGGCGTAGCATGCTCAGGGAATGCCCCTCGTAAGATGGCGATTCAAGTCGACTAATTTGTTGCTGAGACGTTCCCACCTTTCGGGCCAATTCTTTTTGGGACAAGCCGGCGTCTTTGCGCAAAGAGGCCAATTGCAGGAGGTTTCACAACCCGAGACTCGGCACTATCCCTTTCCGGACTGTTTGCTCCTTTTAAAAGATTTAAGCTCATCCGGGTCAAATACGATGTTCCT
>CAZDAB010000711.1:0-1943 GCA_964502855.1 uncultured Desulfobacteraceae bacterium
TGATGCAATGCTCTTAGCCGCATGACGGCACAAAACTTTGGACTGTTGAGTTAATTAGTTAGAAACATTTATTAATGATTTGTAATCCGAATACATATTTATTTTACTTTTTTCTGTTTTTCGGGCTATTTGCCTGTATTTTTGGATATTTTCATTTCTTTTGGTATAGGCGCAATGAGGACTGGTGGTTCTACTGTCTCCCTTGGGATGACTGGTGGGACAACGAGATCATGTGGCTGTGGACTCAGTACCTCATTATCTATTTTAGCCTTTGTGTCTGTTTTGGTCTGGCCTTGAATATGTTGAGCTGTTATATCAAGTGCAATAGAATTATCTGACTGATTGAAGGGTTGCCACTGAGATAAGAACCATACAACGAAGAAGCCAATGAGAGTGATTATAATACCAATATATATCGGCCTGTTTTGTTCTTTGACTATGCGGAGATTTAATTCATGGCTTACAATAGTGTACTTGGGTGTATCTTTCTCACATTCTGAGAGAAGAATTGCGAGATCCTCCGAGGTCATTTTCCTTCGTTTTCTTTTAGGAGGAATACCATGAAAAACTTCCACAGCTATCTCTTTTCGTGTTTTATCTATCATTGTTTAGGTTCGCTAACAACAAGGATAACCGGCTGAAACGCTTTGCGTTTTCAGTCCGTGTTAATCCGCTGGTTATCTGGTTTCTCCACGGAGGGTTGTAATGAAACATCGTTTCCAGTTTTTTTCACGGATTCCCCCGGCAGATCTTGCAGTCTTTGCTTCCGGTCTTGCACTGATTGTTGCTTTGGCGGCGGCGGTGCTACAGGTGATATTTTTACTTGCTGTGTCTGGATGGTTGCCGGGTATCCAAGTGGTGAGAAACCCGACCACACCGCTACACCCGTTTGTATTGCAGCTAGAGCCAAGCCCGCCAAAGCAATCCAAAGGGCAATAGTGCTGAGTATTTTTTTTCATTTGGCATTTGAGCCTCCTTTATTGGGTTTGAATGCTAACGCAGAATTCAGCCACCAGTTTTTTGGGTAGGCTGAAAATTTTATTTATTATTAATAGGTTGTTATGGGAAATCCTTTTTATTTATCATATTTTCCGACTGAGGAATGTCGGACTGGTTATGAAAAGGCGCTTTCTTCTTTGGCTTGGAAGCAGAGCCGTGCGATAAATTTTTGTCGTTTGGCAATTTGGGTTTTGTTGGTGGTTATTTTTTTTCAATTATTTGGGCTGATTCTTTTTATTTCACAGCTAACGATGAATTAAGCGGAGCAGTCTTTTTCGCTTCCGCTTGAATGACTGGTTATAATTGAAATCAATCTATTTTTATGCTTTCTAAACTCCTTAATACTGCCAGTTGGGTAGTCCGATAAAATAGAACAGAAAAGATTGCGATCATATTTGCGAACTGTCTTTACTGCGATTTGTTTCACCCTTTCGCTTGTGATTTGAAAAACGATTCCAACTTGTTTAAGTGTATACCCTCTTAGGACCGAAATTAGAATTTTATCGTTTCGAGTCATAGATTATAACGTTTTAATGAGCCGCCCGGTTTTTGGGGTCGGCTGCATGATTTGTTATAAGCTTACAAACATTATGGCCAATAATATCCCTGCTGAAATATCTAACATGCCTTCCGGTTCTCTCGGCATATTTGATTTCATTGGCAGTGCTTTCGCCAATATAGCCACCCCAATCTACGACAAAAATTTCATCTGCAAGGTCAATCTTTCGCAAATGCAATTCATCCATTTCTTTTGCGCATCCCTCATGCTCCGCTAAATGGTCATGTGGGCAATCTGGATACCAATGTGGCAGTAAATTTAATCCCATCGTAATAGCAAGTTCATCACGCTCAATAAGCCATTCACAAACTGCCATGATTTCTACAAATTTAGATGACCCACAAATTATTACTATTTTTGGTTTCATAAATTTACCTTATAACCA
>CAZDAB010000712.1:0-1939 GCA_964502855.1 uncultured Desulfobacteraceae bacterium
AATGCGACGTCAAAAAAAATAAAACGTAGTTTTTCAAAGAGCGAAATCAAAGATATAATAGTTGGTTTATTCATTTTATTTAAAAGTTTTAAGTGAAAAATGATCTAAAGTGCCTAAAGTTGATGAATTCTATCATTTTTAAACTGGCCTCGCCCCAGGCGAGTTCCTTAACTTTAGTTCACTTTAGCTCACTTCAAATTTTAGTCACTTTGATGATCAATTGCTATGTTGAATTCGGTGGCCTGTCATAAAATACGTCACCGTATTTACGAATCAGAGAGCTAAGCCATAAACATTGCCCGGGCCTCATCTGAATATGAACCGTTTTTACGGTAGATGATAAGCGGTGGACCGATCGTTATCCCATGACGACTCCCTTTTTTACCCTCCGCAAGAATTCGTTTTGCCTTCATTTGCCGGGAGGAATGGATCATGCGAATATATTTGGGTTCTATCCTGGCAGACCGCATTTGTATGATAATATCAGGCAACCGTTCAGCCGGGTAAATTATTACAAACCGTCCGGACGTCCGTAACATACGACGGGCGGTTTCAACCACATCAAAAAGGGTTGCCTTTATTTCGTGTTTTGCAACTGCACGCTGCTGATCCGGGTTTAACCTTCCCGACTCGAGTTTTCTGTACGGAGGGTTCGTAACTACCAGATCCACCGGTCCGGAAGTCATATCCTGTTTTAGTCTTTTTAAGTCCTTGCAATAAATGCTAATACGA
The DNA here is from genome assembly GCA_964502855.1 of uncultured Desulfobacteraceae bacterium. Taxonomy (GTDB): domain Bacteria; phylum Desulfobacterota; class Desulfobacteria; order Desulfobacterales; family UBA11574; genus S5133MH16. The sequence goes on from CAZDAB010000712.1 coordinate 733, forward strand.
TCTTCCATGCCGTTTTCTGCTATATTGTGAGTCGCAATATCGGCAAGTTCCGTCTGTACCTCGACTCCATAGATTTTTATTTTGGGATGACGATAAGCCAATATCAGTGGAATGATGCCACAACCTGTTCCCAGGTCAAGGACCGTATCGTCCGGGCTCGGCATGGCATGTTGGGCCAATAGAAGGGCATCCATGGAAAAGCGATAGCCTGACCGATTTTGCTTTACCCGGATACTGCCATTAAAGAGAGAATCTGTGGTCAAATATTCCATTTTTATATGGGTCCGATCTTGAATTTTATTTCTTCAACCAGTTCTTTGCCCAAGGCGTGGTTGATTTGTTTTATAATATCTTTTTTAAGGAACTGAAGCTGGTGCATCCATGTGGAGCTGGTAACATTGACCAGAAGGAGTTTTCCTTTAAAGGCCGCCGGTTGAGCATTTTTAGCGATGCCGTCTCCGACTGCGCCGTCCCACTTTCCCCAGACCTGTGCCAAATTTTCATCAAAATCATTGCGGCAGGTCTTCAAGACGTTACCGATTACATTTCCGATGTGTACAAATTCTTCAAGGTTTTTACTGTTTTTCATAAAAAAACACTATAAATTGATCGGTTTTATTGTCAAGGAACAATTAACCCTTGCTTTTTGCTTGACTTGAAGCCATGGGTACCTTAGATAATAAAAAGATTGAATTTTTAAATAAAAAACACTCTCGCAAAAAGATCGCTTTTCTGAAATTTTTCAAGATCATTAAAACTAAATCTACAGGAATACATACTATGAATTGGGATTGGGATAAACTTAAAGCAAAGCAAGAACATAAGGAAGGAGGGGGGGGATTCGTCCCTCCTAAGATGGATGAGGTTGTGGAAAAATTTAAAAAGTTCAAACTGCCGGGTGGTCCTCTTATCCTCCTTATTTTTATATTATTATTTTTCAGCACGTCGACATTCTATACGGTGGCCGTTGATGAAGTGGGTGTTGTTCAGCGCTTTGGGAAATATGTTCGAACCACTCAACCGGGCCTTAATTTCAAACTGCCTTCAGGGATTGAAAAGGTGACTAAGGTCAAGGTTCGCCGGGTCTACAAAGAGGAATTCGGTTTCCGTACCGTGCGGAGAGATGTCCAAACCCGCGCCGTATCCGGCGGCGAGAATAAAAACGTTAGCCTCATGTTGACCGGAGATTTGAATGTGGCTCTTGTGC
>CAZDAB010000713.1:0-1938 GCA_964502855.1 uncultured Desulfobacteraceae bacterium
ATCGTGAAAATTGAAGCAAAAACATACAAATTACTACAATATCTTACAAAATATATCAAGTAAAAAGTTGTCTAATATGCTGTTTTTATATTATTTATTATGATTTATGCGTAGGCTCTATATCCAAAAATTTACCCTCCTGTTTAAACGAGGTATTTTAAAAGCTTTTGATAATTGAATATTTGAATTATTGGATTTTTCCGGACAGGTTCCTTAATAGACTTTAATTCTGGATGAATGAGCTTTTGATTAAAAAGGCGTAATTTGAAAAAAGATGCTTTTTGAAGAGGAAAACGGTTATGCATCTTAAAAAGTCAGCCCTTGAGAAGGTTTCCAGAGAAGTGTTAATCGCTTCCTGGGGAATTTTTTCGTGGAAGTGGGACCACCGCTTTGAAGCTTTCCTGGCCGAATTTTCTGCAGATAATGGAGACGAATTTCGCGCGATATTAGAACGCGATTTCAGCAAGGTATGGGACAGTTCAAATATCCGTGAAGCACCTGATATTGTACAGATGTGCAATGATAATTTTGGTGACCTTCGGTCAGACCAGCTGCTTTTTACCACAGATCCGAGCCAAGATGTCTTTGTTTGTGCTGCCTGGTGGCCGTGGAGCGATGGAAAAACTATCTCCCTTCGCATCGCATCGCCCGCCACGGAATTACAACATGAGGAAAAGCTCATCAGATTATGACAAGAAAACCGAAGATCCCCAAACGAAATCATTTATCCGAAATCTTTGATAAAACCCACATTTTAGAGACCTCCTCTCCAAGGAATTGTCAGCAAGTTGGAAAAGCGGCAAAACCAGGAACCGTATCTTCAGGTTGGCTCTCACAATTCGGTCGGGGTCAGTTGAAAAGTAAAAGAATAATGAACCTGGCGCTCAGCATAACAATGATCAAGATGATAACCCAAAACGGCGTGGATTTAAAAAATGATTTCCAGTCCTTTCGGGTTACCGGTGTTTTGAACACACCCATGCCGCATCGCCTTTAAACTGTTTTTTCGGACGGGGTTGAATTTCGGCTGCGAAGGCTTTCGAATTTTTCGACGTGTGACGCTTCTTCCCGAATTATTTTTTCCAGATGTTCAATGGTTTTTTCATCTACGAGAAAGGTTTTTAACATTTCATAAAATAAAATCGTGTCATTTTCAAATTCTATAAAAATATTGATGAGCGCTTCGCTGTTTTTAACCATGGAAAAATTAACATCGGCAAGCGAAAACGTCTGGTTTCCGATTAAATCCTCAACCAGTGCCGAATCCATCTCCTTGACCTGCGGGCGATTTTGACTTTTTTCAATCTCATCTTTTAAGGCCAGGAACCAGTCGGCATGTTCCAACTCTTCATCTGCAATCTGAAGCAGCAGATGGTCCAGTTCAGGATTTTTCGATTGGCCGATGGCTTCGCGATAGACCCTTTCCCCGTTTTTTTCGATCTGAACGGCAATCTCAATGATTTCGGTTATGGAAAACATGGGTCTGATTAAAGGCCTCAATATCTCAGTCTGTCATGAAAAAAATGTTTTGTCCCAGTACAAGGTTGGGTTGATCTCATACCATGACAAGCCGGTCATCAGGGATTTCCGGGGGCAGGGGCTCATAATCCCGCAAATGACAAAGATGTCGATGATGTCATGGAGATCACCGTCCACAGCCGTCTCTTTGAAAAAAATCTTTAGCAGGCCGGTTTCAAAAATATAATTATACGCATGTTTCATGATTTTTTGCAATAATTGAATAAAACCAAAATCCACCGCCTAATTTTACGAATTCCTTTATTAATAAGGTTCTATGGCAATTTTGCTTGCACCCAAGTATTACATCTAAATCTTTATAAACCTATGGTTTATAATACTTCTACAATTTTGGTGGTGAATTTAGGAAAACCAAAATCCACCGCCTAATTTTACGAATTCCTTTATTAATAAGGTTCT
>CAZDAB010000714.1:0-1938 GCA_964502855.1 uncultured Desulfobacteraceae bacterium
GATTGTTGGCAATGGCCACCCTGTGGGTATAGCGCGCCAGATATTCGAGCACATATATTTGAGGATGTTCGTGTTGAACGTGTATAACCTGACGGGTTGAGTGCAGCGAAATCCCGGTCAAGGTTCGTGCCATGGTTAGCATTTTTTCAATAGCTAAATATGATAAACCCGTAAAAAGTCCGATTTAGACGGTTTTGTAAAAAGTTCAAATTCAAGGCGTGCAAGTTTCGTAATCATGAGGCGTACTTATCGTACGTTGAGTGATTGCGAAATGCAGCACAACGCAGAAGTCGGACTTTTTACGAAACCGTCAAATATAAAATATCTTTAATTTAAAGGCGGTTTCTTTGAGTCTCTTATCCTTCGTCCATAGAGGAATCCCGGACAATTGAGCAGATGCGAGAAGGTGCACATCCACAAAACCGATTCCGGTTCCACTCAAATGGTTCTGTTCGATAAAATGTAGATATTCAGCAAGATCAATAGTTGGCGCTTTGGGAAGGTCGTGTAGTAGGGCCAATATTTCAGATCGATTTTTGATATTTCCGCAAGCCAACTCACCAATTACAAAAGGGTGGCAGGCAACTTCTCCGTCAAGCAAGAGGTTCTCAAGTCGGATATCGCCCCTTCGAAGGTGATTAACCCATATGGAAGTGTCAACCAGAACCATCGTTAAATTTTGCCGATCTACGCCTCGGTATCGCCCGCAGATCCTTTTCCGTTCCGCCCAGTTTTGCAAGTCGCCTGCTGCTTTCACGGGCAATCAGGGCCTCTAAACCGAGTCTGACCAAGGCGGTTTTTTCTTTGACTCCGGTTAAGCGAGATGCTTTTTCCAATACATCGTCGTCTATGTTTAATGTTGTTCTCATATGTATTTATATGCATTTTTTATGCATATATGTCAATTTAAAAATGATCTGATAACGCTGAAATCAACCCATTGATATTATTTAAATATCACATTTTAAGCATTTTTAAATACACTTTTTTCTGTGCAAACGAAAGCCATAATGTTGTTTTTTGAAGGGTGACCTGCCCGGATGTGGGATTGGCCGTCAAGAGTTGCAGGGGTTCGGATAATCTTTAACCCTAAATGAGGGAAAGTCATGGTTGTGTTTTACACACACTCCGATTATCGTCAATGCGGTTCTGCAAGGGGGGTTTTGTTAAGGTTCTTTGTCTTCCTCAATCTTATCCGGCTCTTTTTTTTCAGGCTCTGAGGTGGCGCCTTTGAAATTTCTTATGGCTTTACCCATGCCCGCCCCTATTTCCGGAAGCTTGCCGGCGCCAAATATAATCAGAATAATAACCAGTATGATAATAAGTTCCGGCATTCCAATTCCAAACATATACTCCTCCTATTTATCGCTATTTATTGGGCCTCGTCTCTTTGAGTTCCATTAAAAGCTTCTTAAACTCTTTTGATCTTAAATAGCCGTCTATGACACCTTTATAATCGATCCATGTACGCCATACCTTGAGCCAGTCCTCATTGTGCCAGTAATATTCGGGATTGCCCTTGCCTTGCAGCCGATCGACGTAATCAACATATTCTTCAGAACAGCTTTCACAAAAGCGGTAGGGCACTCTCAGATCGCCTGACGTTCTTACCTTTCTTTCTTGTTCAAAGCCGATCTGCGTGCCACACTTTTCGCATTTGAAAACGCAGTGGATGCACTGAAAAATCTTTTGAACCGCCAAAATCTTGCGCTTTCTGATTATTTCAGCTTTTTTTTCTTTGGAATGTTGCAGTTTGCCGTCAAGTTGGATGATTTTAGTCACGGTAACCCTTTTAAAAATATATTATAATTACCTAACCCGGATAAACTGGAACAGTTACAAGTGAACTAAATCCGCCAAAGTACGGTGGCGGATAAAGTTTGAAGTGAGCTAAAGTTGAGGAACGCGCTTTCAGCGCGATCAATTATAATTAAAATT
>CAZDAB010000715.1:0-1938 GCA_964502855.1 uncultured Desulfobacteraceae bacterium
CCACCAAAAAAATGGGATTTCAATCAAATATTTTAAAGAGAAAAAAGTTCTCCCGTTTTCAAGAAAAACAGGGACCGTTCTGAAGTCAAGATGGATCTTGACCTGACAAAATCGTAACCAACCCCAGAGCTTCACTGCAATCGCAATATAAATAGCTTCAGGTAAAATAATCAACAAAATTTTGTTGCCTGGCTTAATATGAGAACGGATAAAGGATAAAAATTTCAAGTAAAATGAGAGTCGGAAAATACCGCGAAATTTTTGCCATGTTTTCAGATAACGAAAACCCGGATAAGAAATCGGCTGCTTGGCATATGCAGTCACATAGGTTAGGGGCAGCCCCTGTTTTAAGAGACCTTCCACCATCCTGATACTTCGCACCTTATGCTGGCACACATCGAATCTAGTAACGCCTATCCAAAAGATCTTATATTTTTTCATAGAATTTTCGTGGCTTTATTATATTTCGTCATCCTGGAAGGCCTCTTATTGGTGCTCACCGGTCATTGGATGATACGAGATATTCCTGGTAATCATAATGGGTTGCTCTTGAGATAAGATAACATATCGCAAAAATCACCCAAATCATTTGTTGATATGAATCACCGCGATTAAACTCGAATTTAATTTCGTTTAAGAAAAAAATAAGAATCGAAAGGATACAGGTAAATCGCAAATTTTTATAATATAGATCATATTGAGAAGATCGCGGATAAATTAATTTAAACAAAATGTACAAAAACAGAGACAAATAAAGAACCGCACCTACGATGCCAAACTGGTACACAAGTGTCAAAAGCAGCGAATGCATATTGCGGTCATTCAAGCCAACTACATGAGATGGCGCTGGACCATTTCCAAAGAGAGACAGATTGGAAACAGTTACGTCCCAAGCATCATACCAAACAGTTGTACGGTTAAGAATTTCAACAATATTGTCCTGCTGCACAACTTTTTCACGGATCTCGTTCATCCTTTCTGTGGCTTCTTGGACAACCTGAGAATGAAAAATGAGTATTGGAATACTGAAAAGTATAATTATAGCCCAGGCGCAAACAATAGACCGCTTAACCTTGAAACGATAAAAAACAAACATAGCTGCATTTGCCACCACAAAAAGAATAACACCTGCTCGTGTGTTAGCCATAATAAGCCCTAATACCATAACACCATATACCAGCCAGTACTTCCGTTTTTCCTCGCAGGCCAAAAAAATAACAAAGGGGATGAGTACAGAAATAATTTCTCCTATTCCTTCTGAAGACATAATTAATGAGGATATCCTTTCATAACCACCAACTGTTTTTATGGCAACAGCCTCCTTGGTCCGCACCAGAAAAACACTAAACAGTTTACCTACATCAGGCCAATGATAAACAGCTATGCCGATCAGTAAGTGAACCGCAACTATCCAGATAACAACGGCCAGAAGTTTTTTAGCAAAAGCTATTCTGTTGAACCCGTAAAGCCCAGGAGCGTTCACTAAAATCAAAAACAAGATTCCGGAACTACAGAAATTTACAAAATGCCTGACTTCCTTGGCAAAATATATCCCATGCCAGCGAAAAACCCCAATGGCCGCGATGAAGAACAAAACTGCCATCCAAATCAAAAGCACTTTCTCTGCTTTAACGGATGGTTTTAATAAGCATCGGAACAAAAGCAGAAACATTGTCCAAAAAATAGCAAATGTTGCCGTAGTAAGCGTATCCCTGCCACCTATAGTGAGAGTCACAGGAAAGAAAACCAGTCCGATCAAGAATAACAAACAGTATTCGCTGTGTATTATAAACGGGGAAAAAATGAACAATGTCATAATAATCGCAAATGCGATCAATTTCGCAGTTGTGATGCTACCGACCATAAAAGGTATAGCCATCGCCGCCAGGAGCGCGGCCGACATCAACACGATCCAGCAACTGACCGTACTGTTAAAAG
>CAZDAB010000716.1:0-1925 GCA_964502855.1 uncultured Desulfobacteraceae bacterium
GTCGCGGTAGGAATGCGAGTTACCTCGCACCCCCCGCACAGATCCCGGCGTGCGCTACTAACGCACCGGGCTCCTGCCTCAGGTAATGACGCCAAAGCGCTTTAAGGGATAAGGGTGGCATACACGTGCCGTAGGAATCCACTTGGCAATGAAACGCTGCATTCGTTCCCAGGTCAGCCGGTGCTTATGACTACGACGGCGTAGCGATCTTAACCACATTCGGCACACTTCCTTCCGGAATATACTGATCGAATGGCTATTTAAGGGCACACCATAATATCGTGTATGCCCAGCTACTACCGACCGCAGATAAACCCCCTGTTCAGGGATCGGATCGTGCATCCGGCTTCGCAGCTCCGACTTTACCTGGTGGAGCTTAAGCTTAAGCTTTTTGCCGATTGTTTTGCGACGAATCGTAAACCAGCCCTTTCTTGTTACTCCACAGATGTGGGTAAATCCAAGAAAGTTGAACGTGTCCGGTTTAGCTTCGCCACGACTGGCGCTGTTTTGGGATGCGAAACGTCCGAATTCGATCAGACGTGTTTTGTCCCTATGCAAGACCAAATCAAACCGGGCAAACCGCTCTTTTAGCTCAGCAAGGAACCTCTCTGCTTCGCTGCGATACTGGAACCCTACAACAAAGTCATCAGCAAAACGCACGACAACTACATCGCCGTGAGCATGTCGCTTCCTCCATCGGTGGACCCATAGATCGAGTACATAATGCAGATAGATATTGGCCAACAGGGGGCTTACACTCCCACCTTGAACCGTACCTACATCACTATATATCCGCTTCCCGTCCTCCAGCACTCCAGCCTTCAGCCATTTTTGGATCAATCGCAATATGCGTCTGTCCGCAATGCAGTGCCGGACGAATTTATCCAACCATTTGTGGCTTAGGCTATCGAAAAATTCACGAACGTCGGCATCCAGTACCCAGTTCACTTTGCGCTTGGTGATTCCCACATATAGCGCATCTAGCGCATTGTGCGGGTTGCGCCCCGGTCGAAATCCATAAGAAAACCCGATAAAGTCATGTTCGTAGATCGCATTTAGTACCATTACGACCGCTCTTTGAGCGATTTTGTCCTCCAGGGCCGACACCCCTATGGGGCGCTTTCGGCCATCGGGCTTTGGCACATGCGATCTCTTTGACGGCTGGGCACGGTATGCGCCTCGTTTAAGCCGATCAGACAGACCCTTTAAATTTTCCTCCAGCTTCTCCCCGTAGTGCTGCCATGTCTCCCCGTCCACGCCCGCTGCGGCCTTACGCTTAAGCGCATAGTAGCTTTCACGGAGCATATCCACGTTGTAGACATGATGATATAGCGCTGTGAACTGCTGCCTCCCTTCCTTCTGCGTTGCTTGGCGTATCCGTCCGAGCGCACTTTGCACGCCTGCCCGACCCTGTGTTCGGAGCCTGTTTTGCTCAGACCGATTCCCCTTGGCCAACCCCCTTCCCTCCATTGCCTCCGCAGCCATATCGGCCTTGTTCGACAACTTCTCTGGTACTATTGGGTTGTCCGACTTCCCATGCTCGTTCATCATTGGATTACGTCCTTGGACTTGTCAATGCGGCCTTTATTACCAACCCAAAGGCAAACATGGGATCTCCCGGTTCCCGTGTAAGGTGTTTCCGTGCATGCACAAGGTCTCCGACCGCGCAGGGTCCGAATATATCTTGCGATAGCGATATGTCCGATGTTGCCTTCCGAACTGTCCCACAACGTCGGCACCCCAAAATTAAATAGGATTTCGCGGCTCAATACTTGGCCTGCACGTACCCCTGTCAACGCTTCAGCCGTGGCATTACTGCTACCGCCGCATGACTCGGGGCCGGTGTGGTTCGCTAGACCTTCACCGTATGACTCTTTCATTCACAACTCCTTACCGGTTTTGACCGGCGCTCTCGGGACATCCTA
>CAZDAB010000717.1:0-1923 GCA_964502855.1 uncultured Desulfobacteraceae bacterium
TTTTTGAGCATAACGCAGAGATTGTGCGAAAAGACCATTAATCAACAGACTCATTGATGATCATCTTTGAGGAAAAGGTTGTGATACTCGGAATCTGTTAAATGTTTTTTAAGGAGACGAGTCAGCAAAGAAAATATTTCTTCAATTTCGTCTTTTGTCAATCTTTTTACTAATTCGTTGATCAGCGTGTCATCTGAAAATTTCTGAAGGTAATAGATAATCGTGTTTTCGTCGGTTTCCCGATCCAATCCGAGTCCTGCCAAACCATCGTAAGTTTCAATATGATTATGTGAATGTTTTTTCATTTTTTTCTATAGCAGCGTTAAAATTGTGTGAAATTAACGGGGTTAATGGATAAAGTGAAAATAATTGAAAAGACCATTGAGGTCAATATATACTTTTTTATATTACTCCCTGTGCCGCGTCTGTGATGAAAAAAAATCCGGATTAATGCATTCCCGATAACATTCATTATCTTATATTTTAGTTTTTTCCTCATGATCCAGAATCCTTTCCCCGCTCAAGACAGCAAATCTTGCGTTTATGACTTTATGACCACCTCTGATAATCAGCATATTCGTTATGGTATTTGGGATTCCCATAACGAAAAAACAAAAGGGTCGGTTATTTTGCTAAACGGCAGAAAAGAATTCATGGAAAAGCATGCAGAAACAATTGGCGAACTGAATCAGAGGGGCTTAGATGTATACAGTCTTGACTGGCGCGGACAGGGCCTTTCATCAAGAATACTGGCAAACAGACATAAAGGATTTATTAATAACTACGATAGCTACATCAATGATCTGAACCTGTTCGTCAGGAAAATTGTTCAACCCCAGGCCGCAATCCCATTGGTTATTCTTGCCCATTCCATGGGGGGACATATCGTGCTGCGTTTTATTCATGAATATCCGGAAATTGCTGATAAAGTTGTTTTGGTATCGCCAATGATCGATATTCTGACATCGCCTCTGTCCGGATGGCTGGTCAGATTGATTGCCCGGGTTGCGATAAAAGCGGGTCTGGGTCATGCTTATATCATGGGTTCAGGCGATTATACCGTTGACCAATTTAAAGGCAACAGACTCACTTCAGACCCCGAACGCTTTAGGGATGAAAACAAGGCAATATTAGAAAATCCCGATCTTGCGCTGGGCGGCGCGACCTATGGATGGCTGTCAGCAACATTTGAATCCGTAGACATTCTTACCGCGCCGGGGTTTGCAAAAAAGATCACCACACCGATTCTGATAGTCGGCGCCGGATGTGACAGGGTCGTCTCTGTTAATGCCCAGAAGACCATCTGCTCTTTGCTCCCCAATTGCAGCTTTACCGAAATTACCGGCGCACGTCACGAAATTCTTAAGGAAACAGATGCTGTCCGGTCGATTTTCTGGAATGAATTTGACAGGTTCACTCATACTTGCAAGATTTAGTAAAACTTTACATAAATCTTATGTAGTTTACTTCACAATTATACATATTGTGCAAACAATTTGCACAACTATCCTTGCCGTTTAATCTATATAACCACCTGATATTTCATTAATTAAATTTTAATTGTTATGTTTTGCATGATTTTTGCAGTTATAAGTCGGCAAAAAAGATATGAATTTAGGGGCTTCGCCCCAATTGGAATAATGGAATGATGGAATATTGGAATGATGATTTAAAGAAGATGACACTCCTCTTTTTAATTCCTGTCAAGAGGAATTTTACAATAACCCAACTTCCCATTTTTCCAGTGTTCCAATATTCCAACATTCCAATTGTGAGCGAAGCGAACTAACTTGTTTAATGGGAAACACTTTATTAAAAATGAAATCTACAATTAATAAAAAATTAACGGTATACCTATTATCAGTGGAAGTTATACGCTTATTATTCATTGCTGTAATGATTCTGAGTGTAACTTATGCTCAT
>CAZDAB010000718.1:0-1916 GCA_964502855.1 uncultured Desulfobacteraceae bacterium
ACGGAACGATTCAATATGTCAATCCCGCATTCGAGCGTTTAACAGGATACAGTCACAAAGATGCTGTTGGGCAAAATCCACGGATTTTGAAAAGCGGAAAGCAGGATGCTTTGTTTTATAAACAAATGTGGGATACCCTTACCCGTGGGAATGTCTGGAAAGGGCGCTTGGTTAATAGAAAAAAAGACGGCAGCCTTTATGAAGCAGATGCAACAATTACACCGGTCCTGGATAAATCGGACAACATTATAAATTTTGTGTCTATAAAACGTGATGTAACCCATGAAACAGAATTGGAAAAACACCTCATTCAGGCCCAAAAGATGGAAGCCGTCGGCATCTTGGCCGGTGGGGTGGCCCATGACTTCAACAATATACTGACGACCATAATAGGAAATGCCAGTCTTATGTTGATGGATGTCGCCAGGGATAGTGCCCTGGGTGAGGAGATAGAGGAAATTAAGATTGCCGGGGAAAGAGGAGCCTCTTTGACCCGCCAGCTTCTGGCGTTCAGCCGTAAGCAGATTATCCGGATGGAGATTCTGGATCTCAATAAATTATTAACAGATATAAAGAAAATGCTGCGTCGCCTGATTGGGGAAGATATTGAACTTGTTATGATTCAAGAGCCTTCATTATGGCGGGTGGAGGTGGACCCCGGTCAATTCGATCAGGTGATTATGAATCTTGCGGTCAATGCCAAGGACGCCATGCCCATGGGGGGCAAGCTCATCGTCAAGACGGCCAATGTGGATCTGGATGGGTACTTTTTTAAGGAGTACGGCGTTGAAGAGCATGCAGGCCCGTATGTGATGCTGAGTCTAAGCGATACCGGCAGCGGTATGGACAAAGAAACTCAGGAACGTATCTTTGAGCCTTTCTTCACCACCAAGGAGACAGGCAGGGGAACCGGACTGGGTCTGTCCACGGTCTACGGTATTGTCAAACAGAGCAATGGCTTTATCTGGACTTACAGCGAGCCGGGAAAAGGAACAACATTCAAGATTTATCTGCCAAAGGCAAAGGGGGGGGCGGAGCCGGTGGAAAAAGAACAACTCCCTATAGAGGCCTTTGATGGTTCTGAGACCGTTTTGCTTGTAGAAGATGATGACAGGCTTCGAAATCTTGCTCACAAGATTCTCCGGCAGTGTGGATACAGAGTCCTTGTGGCTGAAAATGGGGAAGATGCCTTGAAAGTCAGAGCGTCGCACGAGGGGGCTATTGATCTATTGCTCACCGATGTAGTGATGCCCAGGATGAGCGGTAAGGAAACAGCAGAGCGCTTGCAGCCGCTTTATCCCCATATGAAGGTAATTTATATGTCGGGGTACACAAACAACGCCATTGTTCATCACGGTGTTTTGGCACCGGAACTGAATTTTCTCGAAAAGCCTTTTACACCGAAAGCGTTAGTTCGTATGGTGCGAGAGGTGCTGGACAAAAAACAAGAATAAAATCGCTCCCTAAGTGCTCTAATTCATAAATACGATTACATATTTTTATCAGGACACTATCCCGTATAAGCTGAAGTCTAAAAGTTTGAAGTTTGAAGTGCCTAAAATGAGCTAAAGTTGAGGAACGCGCTTTCAGCGCAATCAATTATAATTAAAATTGATAGAATACCTTAACTTTAGGCACTTTAGTTCACTTTAGGCACTTTAAACTTTTGCATACATAGAATGAATAAACCAAGTTATAAATACGTGACCGTAGTTACGAATACATGTACTAAGTCACGACCATATGATTATTCTATCCTTAATCCATGCCGATTATTGAACACTTTTCAGGTTCGTCTTTTATCATTATAACATCAATAAGTTATCCATAATATTCCAACAAAAACAATCCGTACGGATGCCGCATTTTGAACACAACCCACCATAATTCAATAACGGAATAAACCGTTTTGCGCG
>CAZDAB010000719.1:0-1916 GCA_964502855.1 uncultured Desulfobacteraceae bacterium
TATAGTTATTTCCATACTCAAGAGTGCGGTTTTTCGGAAAAATGATATTGATCTAATTAAAGATAAGATACAACAAGATCGAAAACAGAATAAACCCGGAATACCACTTAAGCCTCAAAATCTCAAATCCATAAGTCGAAATGTCGCGAAGTTGCTTCAAGACTTAGGGAAGAGAATCCCGATATAACAATTGCAGACGCAATAGATACGCAAGAGATGATCGATGCATGTGAAAAGAAAATTTACAATGAAAAGACTCTCCGAAACTGGATCAAAGATCTGTGGCCAGCGGAAAGACGAAAAGGAGGCAGACCCAAGAAACCTAAATAGATGCTTTCCAACCTTCCACTCTGCAATCAAAACCTCCTGTTTGTAAAACCAGGAGGTTTATTTTTTCCCTTACTCAAGACCAAATTCTAAAATCATCCGCAGAAAACAAAAACCTCCCGCTTTAGTTAAAAACCTGTTTTCTAAAGATTACGGGAATTTTAATTCACTTGGGAATGAAGTATATTTTTTTCATAGAAGAATAAATCTTCTTAGAAAAACTGAAAATCAAAGATTATTGAGATTGACGTGTAATTTACAAAGCGAAGCTATAATCTAAACTGATCAATGCAAAAAAGGAGGATTCGAATGATCAGTCATAAATTAAAAGCAGCAATAAAGTTGGGAAATATTCCTGCTTACAAAATCGCTCAAAAGGCCGGTTTAGATCCTTCCGTTTTAAGCAAGCTTATGTGCGGTATTTCAAAGATTAAGAAGAATGACCCTCGAATAATCGCAGTCGGGAAAGTTCTGGGTATCTCGCCAATAGATTGTTTTCAAGAGAAATCGGAATAATGGTCGGTTGGGGGAAAATAAAAGCTGCGGCGAAATACGCAGGACTAAGCGAAAGAACATTTCGTGATCTTTTAAAGAAGGGGCTTAAGCACAGCCGTTTACCTTCGGGAACGATTCTCATTCGCTATGTAGATATCGATAAATTCTTTGAAAGGTTCTCGCATGATGAAAACCGTGTTGACCGAATCGTTGATCAGGTGATGAAAGATTTTCGGCAATGAAAAATATACATTTTGAAAATCTTATATTCGATTCGTTCGCGTTCAAAGCAATCAGTTTGCCCCCAAAGTGTCAAATATTGATGCCTTGGCTTACTGAACAGTCCATTACACTGATTGCAGGGGAAAGGGGCAGCGGGAAAACTTGGTTTGCTCTTTCGCTATTAGATTCCATTACCAGGGATATTTCATTCGGACCGTGGACAACGCTCACGCCGGTTCCTTGTCTCTATCTGGACGGTGAACTTCCTCCGCAAGATATTCAGGATCGTTTAAAATCGATCAATCAAAGTGAGGATAGAAAATGTAAGTTGTTGATCTACAATAATGCCGTGGTGGTTGCATATGGTGCAGAGAAAGCAAATTTAAATGATCCCGAATGGCAAACCCGGATGAAACGGTTTCTTGTAGAAAAGAATATTCGCTTGTGGGTAGTTGATAATTTGTCTGCATTGGCACCGGGTATTGATGAAAACTCAAAGCGGGAGTTCGACCCGATTAATCAATTCTTTCTGGAACTGCGCTTTGCAGGGATATCTACTATTGTCTTGCATCATACAGGAAAAAAGGGCGGACAACGAGGGACCAGTGCCCGGGAGGACATTATTGATACATCCATTATCTTAAAAAAGCCTCCAGATTATTCAGCTAAACAGGGAGCACGTTTTGTTTTGTCTTTTACAAAATCAAGAGTTCCAACAAGGAATGCTCATTTATTGGGAGATAAGCTTTTTCAGTTGAAAGAAACACAGGAGGGATTTGTTCACTGGGAATTTGACGATGTAAAATCCGCAAGTAAGCAGCAATTTCCGTTGAATAATGTAAGTGTTCTCAGATGGTGCTACTCAGAGTATA
>CAZDAB010000720.1:0-1915 GCA_964502855.1 uncultured Desulfobacteraceae bacterium
CATTTACTTACAACCTGGTACAATATCTGGAGCAAATCGGCAGTTGCGTCAAGGTGATCCGAAATGACGTGGCTACCATTTCAGACATAGTCTCGTGGAAACCAACCGGAATTGTTATATCACCCGGACCGGGCCGACCCGAAAATGCGGGGATATCCCTTCCGGTAGTGGAACACTTTTCCGGGAAGATCCCAATTCTCGGTGTGTGCCTGGGCCATCAAGCCATTGGAGCTTGTTTCGGCGGGAAAGTGGTCTCCGCCAAAAAGCTCATGCACGGGAAAACATCCATGATACACTCTGACGGAAAAGCACTGTATCAGGGAATTCGTCAGCCTTTCGAGGCAATGCGGTATCATTCACTGGCCGTTTCACGGGAAAATTTCCCCGAATGTCTGCAGATAAGCTCGGAGTCGGAAGACGGGGAAATCATGGGAATCAGACATCTAACCCATCCCACAGAAGGAATTCAATTTCACCCGGAATCTATTATGACACGGGTGGGCAAACGGCTTTTGAGGAATTTTATTAACCAAACCGAGAGCTATTCACCGCCTCAATAGTAAAAATTCTGGCCTAAGGACCAGGTTTTCAAGATCAAAGAAAAGGAGAAAACACCATTATGTTTAGGGAAAATCTTGATAAAATCATACGTCGAATCGACTTGAGTGAAAGTCAAATGTCTGATATGTTTACAGATATATTTTCAGGAAATGTTACCGATGTTCAAATCGGCGCCATGATGGCGGCACTGGCAACCAAAGGAGAAACTTTTGAAGAACTTGCCGGAGCGGCTCGAGCCATGCGCCGTAAAGCACATCGTATTCAAGCGCCGGCCGCAACCATTGTAGATACCTGCGGAACCGGTGGAGACGCATCACAAACATTTAATATCTCCACAACCACGGCTTTTGTTGTGGCCGGCTGCGGGGTGACCGTGGCTAAACATGGGAATCGATCGGTATCCAGTCAATGTGGCAGTGCAGATCTTCTGGAAGTGCTTGGGGTAAAACTTGATACTGACCCTGAAATCGTGGAAGAGGCGGTTCAGGAAATCGGTATCGGTTTTCTTTTTGCCCCGCTTTATCACGGTGCCATGCGCCATGCGGCCAGAGCAAGAAAAGAGTTGGGTCTGCGCAGTATTTTTAATATGCTGGGCCCGCTCACAAACCCCGCCGGAGCCAATTGCCAGCTTCTCGGTGTATACGCACCTGAACTAACTGAAATGTTTGCACATGCATTACACCTTCTTGGAACAAAAAGAGCTTTTGTGGTTCATGGGCATGACGGACTGGATGAAATTTCTGTTTGTGCGCCCACCCGCATCTCCGAATTAAAAGAAGGTCTCATTCGAACTTATGATATTTCCTCTGAACAATTTTTCGGCAACCTATGGGATTCAAACGAGCTTCTGGGTGGAAATCCCGAAGAAAACGCTAAAATAACCCGCAATATATTGGATGGCCAAAAAGGACCAAAACGGGATGTTGTCCTGATTAATTCCGCTGCAGCTCTTGTTGCCGCAGAGCAGGCAGAAAATCTCCAGGAAGGAATCCGAATGGCTGAAATTTCCATTGACAAAGGTGCCGCAGCTGAAAAAATGGAGGCGCTTATCAGATATACACAGGAAAACGGATAACAAACAAGTTAGGGGCTTCGCCCCAATTGGAATAATGGAATAATGGGTTCTGGGATAATGCAATATTGGGTTAATGGTAAAAGACGCAGAGATGGGGCCCCGGTTAAATATTAAATACGGATTTAACTGGGCAAGCAAAAAAGACCATTTATGGATGGACGCTAACTAAAATAGAATTTTTTTCTAAAGTTATTGCAAACAAATCCCGATAAAAAGTCTGAGGCAAAAAATTATGGTAATATCAGCTTATCATGTCAATAATGTTCTGCGGGTTTATGG
>CAZDAB010000721.1:0-1901 GCA_964502855.1 uncultured Desulfobacteraceae bacterium
TAATTATGAGCAGAGTGTTCTAAAAACTCGTCAGACTGAAACCCATTTTGCTTTTTATCACAATACTGTTGTTAACTGTGATAATATATGGCAGTACCAGACTTATTTTGCATTATATGGGATATCTAAAAACAATCTTTTTGTTTCTGCAAACGGCGGAAGAATGTGGGATTTTCAATCTTACACACCCAACTGGAAAACAAATATTGATTATAATGCCTTTGACTCCGAAGGTCATTCAAGCCCATTTAGATATGGAGGAACAAGTTATTCAGGTTTAGATAGTTACTCAAAAGCTTCTGGACTGGATAATCATAGTATTGAAGTAAATAAAGATCTATGTTTTGAGAATCTTCAGATATCAGGTCCTTCTCCAACCTCTGCCCCATTACAATATCTTGATTTAAAATCCGGTTGCGGAGCGATTGATGCAGGTGTTGTCCTGCCAAATATTAACGATGGCTATCTTGGCAATGCTCCTGATATTGGGGCTTATGAATTTGGAGCTGCTCTGCCGCAT
Source organism: uncultured Desulfobacteraceae bacterium (assembly GCA_964502855.1). GTDB lineage: Bacteria > Desulfobacterota > Desulfobacteria > Desulfobacterales > UBA11574 > S5133MH16. The sequence continues at coordinate 521 of CAZDAB010000721.1, forward strand.
TATGGTCCTAGGGGTGGAAGCCAAGGCTCATGCACTTCAAGAGCAGATTTACCTCCTTATGATAATGCTGTAAGCATTAATGAACTAATAAATATCATAGGAGAATGGAAAGCAGGAAGTGTTTCAATTGCTGATGTAATAAATGCTATAGGAGAGTGGAAGGATGGGTGTAGGTAATAATGAATAAAAACAATTTTAAGTTAAGATTTCTATTTAATCGAATGAAAAAAGAAGTGATTGTTTTATTCATCGGAATTTTTATGGGTATTTTTTTAAACTTACAAAGTGTGTCTTCTTCACTGGATTATAATCTCAATTTCTCAACTTACCTCGGTAGCAGTGCCACTCATAAATGGGAGTTCCCAAGAGATGTTGCTGTGGATTCAAATGGAAATATATATGTTACAGGAGCCATTGCCGGAACCCCTGGCGATGTGGACTTTAGTTTGTTTAATGCCTATGATGAATCCTATAATGGTGATGGGTCAGATGGAAGCATTGATATTTTTGTTGCTAAATACAATCCTTCTGGAGTTTTGCAGTGGTTTACATTTCTTGGAGGAAGTGAGCATGATAGGGCTTATGCTATAGAATTAGATGATTTTGGCAATATATATGTGGCTGGCAGATGCGGAAGGAACTGCCCCACTACTGCTGGCACCTTTCAGAGAAATGATTGTGCATTATTTAGTTCCTCTATTTGTGCTGGCCAGGTTGCTGGTGAAGCTGGTTGCACAAGCACTAGTGGCGATGGTTGGAATGGAATAAATGATGGAGGAGTCTATGGCTGTCAAAACGGCTACATAGCTAAACTATCAAATGATGGCAGCACCCTGATTTGGGCTTCCTATGTTGGGTCTGTTGTCATGATTCGTGATTTCGCCGTTGATTCTGCTGGAAGGGTGTATGTTGCTTTGCCTTGTCCTCTTTCCAGCCGTACTAATGCTCGTAATCCCTCTTCGTGGTATATAGGAAATTATAAAGAGACATGTCCTGGTGGAAGGGATTTTGGAGTCGGAAGAATTTCCGCTGACGGTACTACGATGGAATGGGCGACCTATCTCGGGGGCAGCGGGATTGATTCTATCTGCGGCAGTATCAGAGTAGACAGTTCAAATAATGTTTACGCGCTTTATCATACGCAATCCACAAGTGGCATAGCATCTCCAGGAGCTTATGATACATCCCATAATGGTGCGAATGACTTTGTAGTAGAGAAGTTAAATCCCAGCCAATCAGGGAGTGCCCAAAGAATTTGGTCCACCTATGTTGGAGGAAATGGGGATGAATATGTTAACACCCATAACCTTGCCCTTGATAGCTCCAACAATGTCTATGTAAGTGCTTGGACTTCTTCTACTAACTGGGACACGCATGCTGG
>CAZDAB010000722.1:0-1897 GCA_964502855.1 uncultured Desulfobacteraceae bacterium
CATTCATAAGATTAAAAATCCAAAAAATTAATCTCATCAGAAAAACAGGTAAAAAGTGGGATTACCTCAAAAAAATATTAATATAACTTTAAAAAATTTTGTCCATAGAGAAAAAGGTCTATTTTTATAGGAAAAAATCCCGGAAATAGGGATTTATCCTAACCCGGACAAGTCCGCCCTCCTGCCAAGCGGAGTAAGGCGGACGGTGGCAAAATTAAAAAGTTTTGCAACTATAGCTCTGCCTGTTGAAACAGTTTTTGAAAATCGAGTTTATTGACCAGGGATGAAAAAATTTCTCCCAGAACTTTTTCCACATCCCCCTGAGAAAGCAGTTTGTATCGTTCTGCATCGCCGCTGATGGTCTCTCTGGCGAGAAGCTTGTTATCTTTTATCAGTCGGGTTTCATAACTGATTTGGGCAATCCATTTTCGATCAACCAGGTCCAGAAAAAATTTTTGCAAATCGATTTCAATGACCGGTTCTGTTTTTTCCGGTTCTTTCAACATTACGATTCCTAGATTTTCAAGCCGTCTCGAAAATGCCGTCTCAAAAAGTGACGGAAGATCAAAGGCGCCGACCACATAGTCCTTTTTTTCCCCTTGGGATAAAGAAAATAAAAAAAGACCGGTAAAGTTTTTAAATTTAGTTTTGGCTTTTTCACTAAAAATAGTTTTAACGGATCGCATATCTCTTATTTCAAGGAACATTTTCTTACCGTTGAGGTCATAGGATGATAACGGGAGATGGTAGTTGACATTAATGTAAGATTTTGTGGCACAGGCAAGAACCAAAACACCAATAAGCATAACCGGGAATAACAACAAAAAATTATGAAATGTTTTTTTCATTGATAGAGCCTCCGTAGATTTTTTATTCGCCTTCGCCTGAATACCCTGTAGCTTGTCGTAGCGGAGATCCCGCCCAACCAGGTTGCAGGGATGAAAGGCGAGGCGAACCGCGCCGAAGCTCATCAGAGCGAAGGCAGGTTAATTCCGCTATATCATTTTGACGTTGGAATGGCTACGGCGCAATTCCGCTTTGATACCCCCCAGCTTGCTGCGGGAAGCTTTACTAAACCGTTAACAAAAATATCACAACATGCCAACAACTAAATTAAGCGTTTTGGATTGTAATACCATATTACAAAAATGATAACTTTTTAATATGTTAGCGTATGATATGATTGCGAAGAAAGAATGGATGCGAGACCTTTGAAAAATACTCTCTTTTGCCTGACCGGTTAAATCCGCATTTAATATTTAGTCGGCGACCCATTCCGGCAACCATATGTTTTGTGTTAAAGAAAAAGCCTTGACTTTTTTTTGTTCAGATTCTTATATCCCCATATGCTGACAGAACTTGAAAATGAAATTATCGCTTTAATTCAGGGCGATATCTCCATCACTCAGCGCCCATATTTAGAGATCGCACAAAAACTCGGGATTTCCGAAGAAACACTTCTTGAAAAGCTGAAAGGTCTTTGTGACAAAGGGGTGATCCGGCGATTTGGTGCAACAATATATCATCAGAAATCAGGGTTTCAGGCAAATGCCATGGTTGCGTGGAAGGTTGATGAAGACCGCGTTGATGAAGCCGGAGAAAAGATGGCTTCTTTTAAGGCGGTTTCACACTGTTACCGGCGGAATCCAACCCAAAATTGGCCGTATAATCTTTATACAATGATTCATGCCAAAGATGAAGAATCTTGCCGGAGAATTGCCCGAAAAATTTCCATAGAAACCTCAATCAACAACTACACCCTTTTATTCAGTCGTAAGGAATTGAAAAAGACTTCCATGAAATATTTTCCTACTGATGATGACGACTAACTCGTGTCTATCTATAAATGGTCTTTTTGCCCAATCTCTGCGTTATGTTCAAAAAATAATCCTCGGAA
>CAZDAB010000723.1:0-1893 GCA_964502855.1 uncultured Desulfobacteraceae bacterium
GTTCAACTCCAGGTGGCAGGTGATGATGTGATATCCAAAACAGAGCTCAGATCTTATTCCACTTGTGCTCTATTGAGACTATAGCACAAAAATGGATCATTGAAAAGCGTGTGCTCTTGCCATGATCACACAAATTAATAAACCTGATATATCTTATCGGTATCCGCCAAAAGCGAAACCCCGTCTCTCTCTGCGAGAAACGGGGTTTCTTTTACCATCATAAGCCATCCCTTTGTTTAAAAGTTTAAGCAAATATCTTGAATTGTATTATTATTTCACAGAATTAACCTAACATGTCAAGGAAATTACTAAAAACGCTACATTGTAGCAGGAAAAACTAAACTATAAAATCTTTTCAATTCCGCGTGATCTCCAATTTTAATTTTATATGTGGCCTGTGATGTGGATTGATACCATAGCTAAAACAGGAGTTGTTCGGTATAGAGGAATCTGTATTTTTATTGCTGAAAAATTTAATCTCGATCAATGCAACTTATATATGATTCTCTTACTTGTTAAGTGTGTCATTAAGCGCCTTGAACACAACGGACACATTATCTTTAGGATCTCCATTGATATGTTTGGCTATATTTTTAGATGTTTTTTTTAGTCTGTAGATCCAGTGCAGCCATACTACAATTATACCAATTACAAATAGCAATAAAAGGATACTCTCATACAGACCGCTTTTAATCGGATCCGAATATTTATAATCAGCGAAACAAGATGAACTCATAAAAAGAACAATGAGTCCTGAAGTAATTATCCTGTTAAGAATCTTCATGATCAATTATCCCTTTTTCCCGGAATTCTTCTTCTTAGACAGTTTTACCATGCCTATACCCGCTTTCTCTATAAAGCTGAATGTATAGTGGTTGTACGCCAGACAGATGACGATAAACACAACAATTGCAATCGCACCCATTATGTATTCGATATCCATGGTGTTCTCCTACGACTTATCAAGAATAGATGAATGATATCGGGATGATAATACAAATTTTTCGGTCTGTTTTTTTCAGATTAACACCCGTTGGCGCATTGTTTCCCGTATGTTGCGGCGACCGTCTATAATGCCATGAATGATAACCACCTTTCCGATGATTTGATAGATGATTCGATATTTTTTAATGACAATTTGACAGCATAACATTTCGCTGAGACCCTCAAGTTCAGAGGGGACGTGACCACGCTCGGGGTTTTGTGACAAGCTGTCACAAGCCTCAGTGAGCGTTTCTAATAACCGTTTGGCCGTTTCAGGCCTTCCATCGGCTTTGATGTAACGGTAAATTTTTAAAAGATCTTGTCTGGCCCCGGTGGTAAATTCGACGGTATAACTCATTTTTTAGGAAAATCCTTTGAAATCATGTCGTCAAATTCTTTAAGCAGCTTTTTGGCCGGTATGGTTTTTCCTTCTTCAAAGTCTTTTTGCCCTTGAGCGACCATTTTTAAGAGAGCCAATGCTTCTTGAATCCGCTCGTACTCGGTGATATCCTGAAGGACCGCTTTGGCTTCTCCATGTTGAGTAATGATCATGGTGCCGTGCTGTTCATTAAGCTCACGGATCACGTCGGCAGCATGGGCCTTGAAATAGCTAATCGGTTTTATGGCTTGACGAAGTTGCATGATATATAGTCCTTTTAATAGATTTTATATAGTCTATTAATAGATCATATAAAGTCGATTGTCAACTCATATTTTGAACTTTCTTATTATAGCGGTAAGCAAGAATAGTCCATTTAAATCCTTTCTGAAAATTCTTGGTTTTCCTTAATCTTAAACTTTATAATATTTAAAGAAATTTTTTATGATGGGCTCATGCTAAGAAACCCCAGACTTTATTCTCTTATGTTGCCAATTTAATTATGTTTTGTGATTTAATTCCCATCTAAT
>CAZDAB010000724.1:0-1878 GCA_964502855.1 uncultured Desulfobacteraceae bacterium
GGCGATTCTGGCCAGAGATTACCCGGTTATTCTGACGGTTAATTTTGTTTCAGCCGTCCTGGTACTGGCCGGCACTTTTATTTCAGATCTTCTTTACCTGATTGTGGATCCAAGGATACGTCTGTAATGAACATAGAAGAAAAAGGATTTAATGAAAATTTTCAATTCGAAACGCCCCTGGCTCCGAAACGGACCCGGCTGCAGGAATTCTGGCGTCTTTTCAGGCAAAACCGGCTGGCCATCCTGGGGCTCTTTATCTTCATCCTTTTCTTCTGCTGCGCAATTTCGGGTCTGTTTATAACTTCCGGACCGGACCCTTTATTGGATCCCGCCATGATCCGTCTTCAAGAAAAGCTGCGTCCCCCCCTTGCAAAACCTAATCTTGAGTCGCTGAGGCGTGAAGAGATCCCCCCCCTGGGATATTATCTGATGGGAACCGATGATCTGGGACGGGATGTTTTTGCAAGAATGCTTCAGGGCGCCTGGGTTTCTCTAACCGTTGGTTTTGTGGCCGTGGGGATCTCTGTACTCATCGGTATATTCATGGGCGGAATAGCGGGATATTTCGGGCAACACCATATCAGGGTCGATCATGTTCTAGTGACCCTTGTTTTGATTTCCGGGACAGCCCTGGTAACGGCCAATTTTATCCTTTCCGGTGCGGTGCTTTTATGTCTCACTGTAGCATACATTTTTTATTCTTTCCGGACCCAAAACAGATCCGGGGAAAAAACGTTGGCCTTATGGGCGAAAGTTTTCCGTAAAAACGCCGTCTCCATTGACACACTGATCATGAGACTCGTGGATATTATGCTCTGTTTTCCGAGTTTTTTTCTGATTCTGACGGTGGTAGCGCTTCTCCCTGCAAGCATTTATAATATTATGATCGTTATCGGGTTGACCAGCTGGATGGGGACCACGCGTTTTGTCCGGGCTGAATTTCTCTCGTTAAGAGAACAGGATTTTGTGGCGGCGGTAAAGACGCTCGGCGCCGGCAACTTCAGGATCATTTTTCGCCACATGATGCCCAATGCGGTTGCGCCGGTGCTGGTCTCCGCTACCATCGGTATTGCTACGGCCATCTTAACGGAAGCCGGCTTGAGCTTTCTGGGATTCGGGGTGCCGCCCCCCCACGCCACCTGGGGAAACATTCTTTCAGACGGAAAGAATTTCATCTTTGATGCACCCTGGCTGACCTTTATACCGGGCATTGCAATTCTAATTGTGGTACTGTCTTTTAACCTTTTTGGTGAAGGTCTCAGGGATGTATTGAACCCAAGACTCAGGGAAAGACACTGAATTGGTGATTGTTGATTGAAGATTGACAAATGACGAATGACAACACTCTGATTTCTGTCCGGGATTTAAAAGTGTATTTTCGATCCGGCCACGACTGCGCCCGTGCCGTAGATGGTATCAGTTTCGAGATTCGGCAAGAAGAGACTGTCTGTCTTGTGGGGGAATCCGGATGTGGAAAGACGGTTTCCGCACTCAGCATACTCGGTCTCATCCCAACACCTCCCGGGGAAATAGCAGGGGGTCGAATTCTGTTCCAAGGCAAAAACCTGCTGGAACTGGCCGAAGAAGATATGCAAAAAATTCGCGGAAATCATATTGCCATGGTATTCCAGGAACCGCTGACATCCCTGAATCCTGTTTTTACCATAGAAGATCAGATCGGCGAAGCCGTCAGAATCCATAAAAACATAGGGGCCGGAGAGCTGCGGGACCGCTGTATTCAGCTATTGAAAGACGTGGGTATCCCCTCCCCGGTTCAGCGACTTAAAGATTATCCCCACCAGCTCAGCGGCGGGCAGAGACAACGGGTCATGATTGCCATGGCTCTGGCATGTGATCCGGATCTGATTATCGCCGACG
>CAZDAB010000725.1:0-1876 GCA_964502855.1 uncultured Desulfobacteraceae bacterium
CCTGAATCGGCAAGAGGCATTTGGGCAATCCTGCAGTCAGCGGTAACAATCGCTTGCCCTGCCCGGCGCTTAAAACAATCACCTTCATGTAGTCAACTCCGTTTTTTAAAAAAGAAAAATTGTGAGAATTTTCATACAATATAATCCGCTGCAAAACGGCAACGATTTCTTTTTTGCATATTGATTTTGGCACACAACCTGTGTATTGTCAACACGGTCAAAATCCCTAAATTCACCACCAAAATTGTAGAAGTATTATAAACCATAGGTTTATAAAGATTTAGATGTAATACTTGGGTGCAAGCAAAATTGCCATAGAACCTTATTAATAAAGGAATTCGTAAAATTAGGCGGTGGATTTTGGAATCTTTCGAATTACCGGTTTGCACGGACTACCCCAAAAATGCATAAAAGAAATGAATTTTAGAAATCAGTCACCACATAAGCATGGCCGGCTATCAGGCAATTCACCGCAAATAATTAAAGTGGAAGACCGCCGGACGCGCAAGACGTTTATTCGCTTGCTATGGTCGTTGTATAAAAACGATCCAATGTGGGTGCCACCGCTATTGTTTGAACGACGCATGCACCTCTCCCCCAAAAATCCTTATTTTGAACATGCAGCCTGTTGTTTCTGGATCGCTTACCGAGACAAAAAACCGGTGGGACGTATCAGTGCCCAGATCGACAGACTTTACCTTGACCGTTACCAGGATAATACCGGTTTTTGGGGAATGCTGGAAGCCGAGGATAATATTGAGACCTTTCAAACGCTCCTGAATACTGCAGAAAACTGGCTACGCGGCCAGGGCATGGCCCGCGCACGGGGACCGTTCAGTCTATCCATCAACCAGGAATGTGGCGTGTTGGTAGCGGGATTCAACACACCTCCGTCGATAATGATGGGGCATGCGCGCCCTTACTACCGCAGTCACATTGAACAGTGCGGTTATCGCAAGGCAATTGATTTACTGGCTTACACAATCGATGGGAATTTTGCACATTCTGCGGCCATGCAAATGATTATAAAAAGAGCCAAAAGCCGTGTGCAAACGCGAACACTTCGGAAATCACAGTTTCAGGAAGATATGAATATCATTCAGAGCATTTTCAATGATGCCTGGTCCGAAAATTGGGGTTTTGTTCCTTTTACCCGGAAAGAATTTGAACACCTGGGTAAGGATCTGAAGCTTCTAATAGATGAAAAACTTGTAAGCATCGCCGAGGTAAATGGATTGCCGGCAGCATTTATGGTGCTGCTCCCCAACGTTAACGAGGTCATCCGTGATTCTAACGGGAGATTGTTCCCTTTGGGTTGGCTAAAACTATTATGGCGCCTGAAAGTAAAATATCCCAAAAGCGCACGCATACCTCTCATGGGTGTTCTTCGCAAATATCAGCAGAGCCCGTTAGGCGCGATGCTTGCATATCGAGTGATCGCCGACTTACAGGAACCCACTGTTAACCGGGGCATTAAAAAAGTTGAACTGTCCTGGATACTTGAAGATAATATGGGGATGCGGAACATCATCGAGGACATTGGCGGCAGCGTATATAAAACGTATCGTATTTATAGTAAAAATCTTTGACGGTTTCGTAAAAAGTCCAACTTCTGCGTTGTGCTGCATTTCGCAATCATTCAACGTACGATAAGTACGCCTCATGATTACAAAATTTGCACGCCTTGAATTTGAACTTTTTACGAAACCGTCTAAATCAGACTTTTTACGAGTTCATCATCTTTGATTCGCAGGCTAAATGGATACCATCCAACCATTTTTTACGGCAATAGTGCTTGCCGCCGACAGGGAATCGAACAATCCGGTAGCCCGGGCCGCCGGCGTTCCCTGTAAATCGCTGGCCCCGATTGGCGGTA
>CAZDAB010000726.1:0-1875 GCA_964502855.1 uncultured Desulfobacteraceae bacterium
TCTAAAAGAATACGATATATGTACTGAAAATTAAGATGGTTGGACCTGCGGTATTGGCAAGATCACAAAGGTTTTGACAAGCCAGATTTTTGTGAGGTAGTCTTAATATATCACCACATGAAGATATTTTGAGGTTTGAGGGAAAAATTCCAACCTCTCTTCAGCTAAGAGTATACATCATCATGTTCTTTCCAGAATCATTTATGACATTTCCTCCCCTCAAATGGGGTTGTTATGCCGCAGCGGTATAACATGCCATATGGGCGTCAAAAGCCGCTTGGCTATTTTTTGTAATATTTCGCCAAAATGTAGAACACAGTAATATTGTTGATAATTTTGGTATATATGATAAGATTAATACAACTTAAGACGAAATAAATTTTTTATTGTGCACGGATATTGCGTTTTCTCGATAAGTTCGATTTTCATGACTTATCGAGAAAACTATCCAATAAATATGTTCGCCGGATAAATATTCCATCTTTGCTTTAAAGTACAATGAGTGTTAAAATGGCTGTTAATTACAATTTTGAATGGGATCCCAGAAAGGCCCGTGAAAACCAAGACAAACATTCTGTAACTTTTGACGAAGCAGCAACGATATTTAGAGATTCGAAGGCGCTTTCCATTTTTGATCCAGACCACAGTGAAATTGAAGACAGATGGATAACTTTGGGTATTTCGGAAAAAGGTAGATTATTGATTGTAATCCATACTTTTAGAGAAGAAAATGAAGATGCTGTTACGATCAGAATTATTTCAAGCCGGAAAGCAACAAAACAAGAAATCAAAACATATGGTGAATGAACATGAGAAAAGAGTATGATTTTTCAAAAGGCGAAAGAGGCAAATTTTATCATCCGGATATGAAATTGAACATTCCCATTTATCTTGATGATGAAGTTTCTGCTTTGATAGAGAAAATCGCCACGAAGAAAGGGCTTGATCGATCCTCAGTAGTGAACGAGCTTCTCAAGGGAGATATAAAAATTTCTGAGGCAATGTGATTGATTGCTTTCGGCGAACATGTCATTTGAGCAGGCGCCTAAAATCTATGCGATTTAAATATATCAAGCCCTACAAAATATGACACCCCCGGATAGGGTTTTATTCCTTTTCTGGCGTTGCTCAATTCCAGCGTACGTGAAGCTCCAACATACATATCATCTTTGTAGATCTGCAGTCACTGCAATTTATCCTGTATTTTGAAGTCGATTTTTATGATTGTGATATCGAATTTCAATATCACGGAAGGGGTTATTCAGAATTAACAGAATATTTAAAAAAAAATTCTAAAAAATTCTAAAAAAATTTTGCACGAAATAATTTTATCAGAACATCTTTATTAAAACCAACATTTCGGGTGTTGTAAACAAATTGTAAATCAGTTGTCGGCAAATTTGCCGGCGAGTTATAACAATTTTGGGCCTTCAGTTTTAACACCCCTGTGGGATACTTCGGGGACATCCTATATTTCTTTTGTCAAGCATAAAGTATAAATTTTCAATAAACGAATTATTTCAATAAGATATAAAATTGACTAAATTCCGGACGCACTTCTCCTTATAGTTTTTTAAAAAATTTTCGACGAATCTCTCACAAGTACGAACCCTATCTCTGATCGTTACGTTTCCTCCAAAAAACCGGCGGACAAGTATCCGGCCTTACTGTATTACCAGTAGCGCTGATCATCCCTTATCCAGAGTTGAAAGTTCAGTGAGAGGCCCAGGATTGTCCCTCCAGAGGTCGTATGCCCCAACGTCCATGAACGGGCTCTCTCGCCGAAATAGTAAAACCTCTTATTCTATGTTCAGATATGCCGGATCAAACGGTTCTCTTTTCTTCATCAACGTCCAGGCGATCACCAGCATTTTT
>CAZDAB010000727.1:0-1873 GCA_964502855.1 uncultured Desulfobacteraceae bacterium
CCCTTTTCCTGCAAGAGCAATTGAAAACGGCATGTTGTCTATTTCCTTTCCAAGGAGACCTTTGCAAAGGTCTCTCCAAGATGATAAGTTAGTAAAGAATCCTGGCCCAAAGGACCAGGCTTTGGTTTGCCCCTGAAAGGAGCTGCTCTCCTGCAATCCGGACAAGTTAGAAGTGCCTAAAGTGCCTAAAGTTATGGAGTCGCTTTGCTCCGATGAATTTATATAACTGACAGGATTCCTTAACTTTAGTTCACTTCAAACTCTTCCAGCGCTTCTTCAGGCAGAGCCATCTATCTCTGACCTGGCCCAGAGGACCAGGTTTTTAATGTAAAAATAAATTTATTATTTCTCCGAAAACAAATTAAGTCAGGTGAACGGATCAGTCAAGCACCTTTTATTTTTATGGCTTTTGATACGTAACTTCTCGATAAGTTCTGTTGTATGAAATGATGATATTGACCCGGATCCACAATTTATTGAAAAGTTACTTTGAAACCGTTGAACAGATTGAAAAAATTCAAACTCCTTGCAATAGATCGGGGTGTATGCTAATTCTTAAAAAAAATAACAACCATTAACCCATGGAGTATCCGGATGGATTTTGAGCTGACCAAATCACAAAAAGAGATTCAAAAAGCGGCAAGAGACTTTGCCAAGGGGGAGTTTACCAAGGATCTTGCACTTGAACTCGACAGAAAACACGAATTTCCGGAAAAAATATGGAAAAAAGCCGCTGAACTCGGATTCATCGGCATTCACTTTCCGGAAGCATATTCCGGCCAGGGGCTTGGTATTCTGGAGAACATCCTTGTTGCCGAGGAGTTCTGCAGCCGGGATTCCACTATCGGCAGTGCGTTGATTCTCGCCGGTTTTGGGTCAGAATGCATTTTACGTTTTGGCAGCGATGAACTCAAAGAAAAATTTCTGCCGCCGGTTGTAGAGGGCGAAATACTTTCTGCCGGTGCTTTTACAGAACCTGATTACGGTTCCGATATTACCTTCATGAATACATCGGCGGAAAAGGATGGGGAGGAGTGGATCATAAACGGGTCGAAAATATTCATCACCAACGGCGAACTCGCCTCCTTTTTCTGTGTTCTCTGCCAGACCGATCCTGAGTGCAAACCCACTTACAGAGGCATGAGCTTGATTCTTGTGGAGGCGGATCGAAAAGGAGTGTCTGCTACAGATGTTGGGGATAAGATGGGTATTCGTATGATGTCCACGGCTGAGATTAACTTTAAAGATGTCCGCGTTCCGGCTTCAAATCTTATCGGAAAAGAAGGGAAGGGCTTTTACCATGTTCTGGAATTTTTTGATGAAAGCAGGATACTAATCGCCGCTCAAGCACTGGGAACGGCTCAAGGGGCTTTTGATCGCGCACTAACATATGTAAAGCAGAGAGAGCAGTTCGGGAAAAAGATTGCTCAATTCCAGGTGACACAGCACAAATTGGCCGATATGGCCACTAAAATTGAGCTGGCACGGCTTATTACTTACAAAGCCGCCTGGAACTTTGACCAGGGCCGTGTCGATCCCAAACTGACATCCATGGCCAAGATGTATGCGGCCCGGACTGCCGTGGAAGTTGCGGACGAAGCTATCCAGCTTCTGGGAGGGTACGGATACATGGCAGAGTATGAAGTGGAGCGCTTTTACCGCGATGCCAAGATTACCGAGATTTATGAGGGTACAAAGGAGATTCAGAAAAACACCATTGCAAGTGCTGTTATCGGAAAGTTGAAGTAGAAATTTAAATTTATTGTATAGAATTTTTTTTGGACACAGACCCGCCTGCCATTGCAAGGCACGAGCGGACAGGTGAACATAGATGGTAAAGATTTTAAAATTAATGGATAATAATTCTGTGTAT
>CAZDAB010000728.1:0-1871 GCA_964502855.1 uncultured Desulfobacteraceae bacterium
TCACCAGACCGATAAGGGGAAGCAAAACCATCATAACAATCCCCACAACATCGACACGAACCCATTCAAAAATAAACAGAACAATTACAAAAACAAGTACAATCATGGTCAAAATCATTTCAAGTGTCATCGCTGAATATCCCTTCCTGTTTCAACACATTAGAATTTCGAAATCTTTTTTATATCCTTGGTCATTTCTTTTGTCTGAACTTAAAACATAGCCAGAATGCAAAGGCAACAAGCACAAGACCAAAAATAAAATGTGTATCCATTCCATCCCCCTTTTTATTGCAGTTTTTAAAAAAAAGTCATATAATGCATAAATTTTAGTTTTTTGCAATATGGAATACAATTTTGCCAAAAAAAAACAGAAGATCTGAAATCTTTGTAAAATCAGAATCTTCTGTTTTAGTAACAATTATATTTCTGACCGCTTGTTATGCTTTAACTCTTTTCAGTTATGGGTTATTTGCCATCAATTTGTTTGTGTTGTTTCAAATCGGAACAAATAGCAAACAAATAATTACACCATGGAATAAACGTAAAGATTACGGCGGAGTCGTTCACCTTCCTCAATTCTGCTTTCCCCACGATCTTCCACCGATTCCGAAATTACAAAAGCAATGTCTTTATGCTCTCTGTTGATGGATTCCAACGCCTCTTCCGGCTCGCTGAACATCACCACGTGATCAAAAGGGATCCCTTTTTCAGCGGCTGCTTCCTGAAACAGGCCGGCACTTTTTTCAGACATGCTCTTAAACTCTTCACAGACCTGATTGCGTGAAGATGAAAACAGCTTGAATGTTTCGCAGGACAAAGGAGCGGTATTTAAGGCCAGAATTTCATAAGACATCCGCTGCGCCATTTCCAGAGCATAGTCGATGATTTCTTTTGAAAAATCGCTTTCTCTGCCCATAACCAGCAGTTTTGTGGGTTCCTGCTCTTCTCTTTGCTCCGCCATTGTCTCCATGGCATAATCGGATTCACCGGCTTCGGCAAAAGTGATTGCCTCCTGGTACTTGTCCATTTTATCTCCGGCCCTGCTCAACTTTTGTTTGATTCTTCCAAAAATTCCTGCCATTTTTTATCTCCTTCTCATACGTATTGGGTTGTTTAGCTTTGAACGACTACCAACGGAACCGATAGGTGCTTTTTTATTTCAGCCGGCGCTCTTTTCTTTTTTGAAACTCTACTCGCCTGGCCTATATCTTGAATCGAAGCATCGTAAATGGTTAACACAACATCCCGATGGTAATTGACATAATTGATAATCTCTTTTTCAGGCGTGCCGGATGTCATCGAAAAGTGACATCGAACGCCTTTTTGTTCCGACTCCAACATCAGGTGATTAATTTGCTTTGAGGCCTCAGCCATAATTTCTTTTGCGGTCCCATGCTCGCCGGCTTCGGCAAAGGCCGCCGCCGCCATGGACCCCTCGATGAATATCCGGACATGATCGGCCTTTTTTCGCATTTCTTTGAGGTATTTCCTGTAATTTTTCGGCCGGATAATTTGAAAAACCTTTAGTTCCGCCTTTATCCGCTTGCAAAGTTCTACCGCATAGCGAAATGTCTTTCTATCAGGTGTAATTCCGTCAATGGCCAATAAAACTTTTTCCATTTTTTTCCCCTTTTGCAGACCAAAAACCAATTTTTGCTACATTCTCATATCGTTACGGGTTTCTTCCCTGCGCTGGATACGGACATTGGTGCGTTTCCGACTTCTTTTTTCCGGTTTATCATGCATGATATCCAGAGCTGTTTCATGTTCGCCGGCTTGGGCGAAAGTTATGGCTGCCATCAATCTGTCGAATGTCTCTTTAAATTTAAACATGGCTGAATTCCTCCTTTGAAAAATGTGTTAGAATTTTT
>CAZDAB010000729.1:0-1871 GCA_964502855.1 uncultured Desulfobacteraceae bacterium
GCATTACACCTAATGTTTTCCCTATAACAGCACCTGTATGGTCTACATAATTAGTACCTAACCACCCATAAAGGTTGAATTTAGTTTCTCCACCAGAGTAAATTGTTGTGGTAAGAACTCCAAAAAGTTGGATAATAGGTGTGACCTTTCCATTGTTTGCTGGGTCGTAACCACATAGGACTATATCACCAGGGCAAGAATCACACCCAACAATACCTTGATCTAATAGCATTGACTCTAATTCCCAAGTAGATGCATACCTCCATCCTTCAAATTCTTGCCCAGAACCAAATTTAGATGCAACATCGTTATAACTTCTATCTTGGGTTGCAGTAAGTTTTAACCAATCAAGGCCAGATGTTGTGTCAGTTACATAACCCCCGTTATCAATCAAAGTAGCATTTGCACTGTTTGATATAACTAGAATGATTGTTGCTAATACAAGCATCCTAAGGTTTACTTTCATTTTCTTCCCCTTATATATTTAAGATTTGCTGATAGGAAATCGCTTTTTGCGATTTGGACTGAAACGTCCTTCCCAAGCGCCACAGACTTACCCGAATGGGCCTTCCAAATCCCCCATACTGATTCTTGTTATTCGCTAATCTTTAAAATGAAATGATAAGAACTCGCTTTTTGAGAGCGGGTAAAGTAAAGTAGTGTCGTGTCAATCATTAAGTGTCGGATAAAGACGATCTAATTTTATCCGCGCATCCTTGGTTGTGAACTGCCAATTTACCTTAGCGTCTTTGTTATTTCTGAATTCCTGCCAGGCTGACGACTCACTTCTGACAACTTCAATGTCATCGATTCGCCGATTCAGGCATTGGCCGATGAGAACATTCAACTCTATTTCAGCCATGTTCAGCCAGCTCCCGTGCTTGGGAGTATAAAGAAACTCAAATCTGTCCCACAGTGTTTTTGCCTGATCCGGAGGAAATGTTTCATATAAAGCGCCCGGTGTATGCGTATTATAATTGTCCATTACCAAAGTTATTTTTTCTGCCTCTCGGTAGTGGCTTGCAATCTCTTCCAGAAAAACAGCCCAATCTTTCTTGGTTTTTCTTTCAGTGATCTTTACCATACGCTTGCCCGCTAAAGGCTCACAAGCCATAAATATGTTGCACACACCGCAACGCTTATATTCATAGTCATGTCTTTCCGGTTGGCCCGGCGATCCTGAAATTGGCGTCTTGGTCTCGGCAATCAGCTGCTTTGGTGACTCATCCATGCATACTACCGGGTAACTTGAGTCAAAAGCACGTTTGTAAACGTCCAGAACCATTTCCATGTGTGCCACAAAACGGCCATTTTCTGTCGGTGGAATTACCCATCCTTTGCGCTGCCAAGGTTTAAGTTCGTTTTTTTTAACACACGACGTATCGTCTCGTGAGAAATGCTGTCAATGTAGTCAAGCTCAACAACCTTGTCCGCCAACAATCTTAAACTCCACCTCGCAAAACCCTCAGGCGGCATACTGCAACTTAATGCAATCAGATGGGCTTCAAAATCGCCATCAGCCTTTTTGGCATAAACTCGGCTTCCTTTCTTGCCATGCAAAGCAACATCAAGCCCGTCTACCACGAACCGTTTCTTTACACGGTCAATCTTTCTCATACTTGTGTTCAGCACCCGGGCGATTTCCTCGTTTTTAGAACGTTTGCGTTGGTATTCCCCTTCATCGCAGGCTAATAAGGTGAGTGCATTGAGAATCTTCTGGCTTCGATGTTTTCCTTTGGATGTGAGTTGTTTTAAAAAGTTGCGTTCCTCCTCCGTCAGGGTTACAATAAATTTCTTCATAGACGATCCTCCGTGATAGAGGTTGATTATGAAGGAATAATATTATACATTTTACGACATTTCAAGTGTGA
>CAZDAB010000730.1:0-1871 GCA_964502855.1 uncultured Desulfobacteraceae bacterium
CATAAATTTAATCTATATCAGTATCTTAGGGATTATCGTTCAAACACTAATTAGCCCTTTACGAGGGCAGACTCAGCAGAGAGGTGGTGTAGATTCGGCGACATGGCAGGCGAACACAGAAGCGATTAATCAAATTTTACTATGGAAGCTCAAAAATAGTGATGAAGAACATTTTAATCTGACAGAGCATAAAATTACAGAATCGCTTATAGAGCACATGGTTCCATTCCTCTTTCCTGACGAATACACCCAGTCACAAAAGTTACAAGGCAAATTTTTCCTGAAAACATTCGAGCAACTTATATCTGCCCATATTAAACTGAATCATTTTAATGCAAGTGTTGTGGATTGGTTCTGTTATAATGAGGGGTATAACTTTCATGGTGAAACGCCGGAACAAAGCCAATGGGCTCGAAATGGAAAGAAACTTGAACATCTTCACATGTATTGGTTTCATAGGGCTTTTGGTCACTTTGTTCTATCAGGTCTTTCCAAACAGCAATTTGGGCTTTCTGAAAATTATGAATGGAATCGTTTTGCTTTCTTAAAAGCAGTCCGGACAAATCTAGAGTTAGTGGAAATTTATGGATTTGATGATAAGGTGACAGTTAATAGTGGATTTAAAGTCGAGTTGTTTAAGGTTCTTCACTCTGTCGAACTAATGTCATCATTTTACCAAAAAGATTTTGTTTTGGCCTTTTGTAAAAACTATGAACAATCTGGTAATTGGCAATTAGCACTTGCTCAATTAGCTGTTGATGGGCTTGTTAATGGAATGCAGAATCGTTTCCCAATTACATTTTCCGAACAAAATGAGAAAGCTAAAGCTCTTCATGCCTGGACGTGTTCAGATAAATCACCACACGGAAATAAAAAAACAGCAGAAGCGATCCTTGAGTTTTGGACTAACGATCTTAAGGTACTTGCAGCCCATTTGCGTGGTCCTATCCATGTACCACTTCCAGAACTTCATGAACGTCCAATCCTAAAGGTTGGGCGATATTTGTTTACGCTACCGTGGATGATGTGCTCCCAAAACAATTCGACAGCAGCAATCAACAACTTACGACGTCTCGGCAGAAATAGGAGGGAACGTCAGGCAGAAACACATAGGATAGAATTACGTCTTGCCACAGTATTTGAAGAGCATGGTTTTAAAGTACTGAGTAATTATGAGTTTTCAAAAGACAACATGAAAAATGCAGGAGAAATTGATCTCATTTGTTTTCGAGATGGGCATTTGTTTGTTTTCGAGGTCAAATCAACCAATCTCCGCAAAACACTGAAAGATGCCTGGCACCATCGAACAAATACGTTAAGAAAAGCAGGACTGCAATTAAAACGTAAAAAAGAGGCGGTTATCCATGCTATTGAAACAAATTTCGAGCTTAAAAAGGGTTTCAATATTGATAACCTTCCCTGTAATAAAAATATCCACAGTTGGATTATCGATACATCTATTGAGTATGATCACCAATATTTTTCTGGCTTTTTAAAGGTTTCGTTTCAAGAAATTCTGATTGCACTTCGAAATGAGCGCCATTTATTGAGAAACTCTGAGCAGCTTTTTTCTTCTGATCAAAAAGAAGAGTCTTATGACGGAATCGCTATATTGGATAACCTTTATCCTCATGGATTTTCTGCCAAACGCTTTGCGGATGTTATCGAAAAGGGGCAAATTTGGGATGTATTATATTAAAAATAAGTTTCAATGATTTAGAAATAATGATGTGGATACCACATGGATTCGGTGTCAAATCTCGAATAGTGCATAAAAAACAATTTATATTATTTTTTCAGTTAGTTAATACCTCATCAAAACCTTTATTTGTGGTTATATGCAACATGATTATGATAAGATTTCTCAGTCC
>CAZDAB010000731.1:0-1870 GCA_964502855.1 uncultured Desulfobacteraceae bacterium
AAGGCACTAATAGAAAGGCTTCTCGCAAATCCAACCGTTATTTGCTATCATAGTAAAATATAATAGATTTGTTCCACCTAACCCGTTTAATTTACTATCTAAACACTGTTCTTTTGTTACGAGTCCTTATGTATGAGTTTGTACGATGCAGTTGCTGATTATTCATGGAGCGGTTGAATTAAAAAAACTCCCCGACCCGTCAATTATGTTAGCTTGCCATACTATAAAATTTATCAAAAGCAATAGATATCGATCTCGAGCTTTAAACAAAAAATATTCACTTGATAGTAAATGATGTTCTATCCAAGCCCGTATTGCCGTTGGCAGGATCATACGCATACACAATCAGTTCATAAGTCCCCTTTTCACTTACCGGCAAAGAGGTATGAAACTGACTCGCCTGACCGGAATACTTCAACGGAAACTCGCCGGCAGATTTCCCGTCTTTTTTCAAAAGAGCCATAATTTCAAATTTGTCTGCATCCCAGAGGCCACCGGCTGTAATAGGGCACCCACACATCATAGCGACATTGGCTCTTACCTCAACCTTCTCGGGGGTATTTCCGTATGTTATTGCTGCAGGGGGCTCCAAAATATCCACTACAAGTCCGGGTAACTCCAACATCCAGGCATCACCACCAGAGATATGTTTGCCTGGAACAACCCATTGAGTCGCAGATATTCGGTTTGCAGACTGACGCTGACCAAGGGGACCATAAGCAGAAACCTCGATTAACCTGGGCTCGTCGATATCGATGGTGGCTGTAAATTTAGATGCTTTTTCATCGGATAGAACCATTCCCTGTGAATGTGGTGTCTTCATCAGGAGTTTAGTATCACCAGTGCTGCCGGTTGCAATACCTGTGGCCAGAAGTTCGCCGGTATCCACATCCTTGATCGTTACCAAAACCCCGCCCATGCTGCTGCCAATAAATTTAGCGTCTTTGGATTTAACTCGAACGATAACCTCAGTAGACACGGCAACAGCCGAGTTTACTGAAAATAATACTATAAGAATTGCCATGAAAACTTTTTTTGCCTTTATCATCTATTTACCCTCCTGATACTTTTATTTCCTATCTATCCGTTTTTCTGGTTAGGGTTCCATGTTTGAAGCTTAAATTTCCGATGATAACCAAATAGTTAAAAAGCGACATCGCAGGTTAAAAATTTATGATCGGGGTTTATGTTGTATGTTTTGCCACAAGGCGATTAACCTGTTGGTGTGAAAAATGACATGTTCGATAAGAGACTGCTTTGATATCTGGTTAATGCATACAACACTTCCAGCACAAATAGGAAGATTTCGGCTTCGCAAACAACTAACGTGTCCAGGAGATAGACCGTGCTGCCGAGACCAGCTACGCTGTCCAGAAGCTCCACAAAATGATGGACAAGCCTTATAGCGGGTATAGTACTCGCCGACACGGCGCATTTTCCAGTCTAGGTAAGGCCCGCGCTGACCCGCCAGCGCTTCGAGTGGCGGGCCAGAAAAGGCTTTGGAGTAATCAGCCGCCGGTCACGCCCTTGGCGATGCGATCGCCGATCTCTTTATCGATGTTGCGCCAGTATTCGAATGCACGCTGCAGCACGGGCTCGGTCACGCCATTTTTGAGAATTCCGACGACATTGGATACAAGCCGGTCACGCTGCGCATCGTCCATCACATTGCGCACCAAAGTGCCGGGCTGACCCCAGTCGTCGTCATCCTTGCGCAGAGTATAGGCGGCGCGGACAAAATCGCCGCTGGCACTCCAGATGGCATCCTCAGGATACCGCTCGGGGTCGGCTTTAGGACCACCCTTTGAGTTGGGTGCATAGACCGGATCGGACACGTTATCAATCCGCATCGCACCGCCCTTGCTGTAGC
>CAZDAB010000732.1:0-1869 GCA_964502855.1 uncultured Desulfobacteraceae bacterium
AAAACCCGGGGGAATGGCGGTTGTCCTGGTTCTGGGCGAACAGGCGGCAAGTTTAAGGGTGAACTCCTTTGTGGTTGGACAAAACTTTAGGGTTGGTTTAAGGTCTCAGCCCCATCTGCATCTTCCTATTCGCGGCCGGCAGAATAGAGACATTTTGGCCATGATGACTCCTCTAAAGCCGGCCAAGTCGTTTATCTGCCGCCTTGGGTTCATGGAATTTCTTTTCACCCGGGACTGAATCGTCCGCGGTAAAGGGGCATGGCTTAAATCTATATATCAGCATTTTTACCCTGCCTGCCCTGTGGGTCCCCGTGAATGCCTAATTTTTCCTTGGTTTTACCACATACGTCAATTTTATCCTGTCTTTTGATGCGGATGCAATTTTCAGCGATGCAGGATTAAGTGCCAGGCGAACCATTGTGGTTCCTGTTCTATCAATATTATCCAGAGGAATCTTTTCCGTGTATAGGGTTGATATATTCTCCAGAATGCGTTTTCCGCCGATTACCTCGACCTTTTCAGGGTCAATTTTTATTTGCGAAAGGATTATATTTTCAGGTAATTTCCCAACCCAGTCAACCTGTACCGGCAGCTCTTTGGTTATGGTTTTGTCTAATGTTATCTCAACAACGGGTGGAATAACCTTTCTTAAAAAAATTCCCGGCGGCAGGGAAATGTTTTCCTGTGTAATGGAAAAGATATTGCGGCCGATAACCGCATTGCCAAGATCAAGGCGCACCTGAACCTGTTCCGGTTGAATAGATCTTATTAAGGCTCCAGATCCACCCAGTTGAAGTCGGACGGTATTGACGGATGTGTCTACAATTTCAAATTCAGGATCATGTTTCGTGTATTCCACCGGGATTTCAAGGGTAATCAGCGTATCCAGTCCTTTTGAGAAACTGAACCACATACCTGTTATAAACAAAACGGAAACCAGAGCCGCTATGCCGATTTCAAATTTTTCTTTACGCAGATTGGCCGGCCCTTCTTCGGTTACACCCATATGTTCCTGCAATACTTTTACTAGTCTTGCATCGTCATTAATCTTCGTGATTGCGGAATTTTTTGCAACAAGGACATTTCCGGTTTCTTCGGATACCAGGATAACCAATGCATCTGTAACCTCAGACAATCCGAGTGCGGCCCGGTGACGCGTACCGTAATGTGAAGGCAGGTCGTTTCTGTGTGACAAGGGAAGAATAACCCCCACCTCGGTTATCCGATTTCCCTGAATTATGGCGGCGCCATCGTGGACAGGATTGTCAGGCCAGAAGATGCTTGTGATCATTTGTTTGGATACCAATCCCCGCCACGGTACTCCGCTCTGCATTACATCCTGCAAATCTTCCTTTGCCGGAAAAACAATCAAGGCCCCGCTATGTTGTTTAGACAATGCGTTGACACTCTCTACGATGATTTCTATGGGTGTTTGAACAGATTGTTGTGGGAATCCCCAGAGAATGGCCTTTAAATTTTTTGCCTGAAGAACGTCGCGGATTTCATTTCTGAAAATAATGATGATAATAAGGGCGGCAACAGCGGTAATTCCCTGCATGGCCCAGCTGGTTAAAATTAGCCCGAAAAAAACAGCTATCCGTTGAAAGACCCAAAGAAGCGCAATACCGGTCAGCACCCTGAAGACATAGGTTCCTCTGAAAAGGACATAGAGGCGAAACAGGATATAGCTGTTTAACAGGATATCGATGAGGTCCTGCCATCGAAAGTGTTGAAAAAAGGACATAAATACGTCTCGGAATTTCCTTTTTTGGACACAGACCCGCCTGCCATTGCAAGGCACGAGCGGGCAGGTAAACACAGATTACAAAGATTCTTATATTAAGAAATAAAAATATTATCTGTGTATAT
>CAZDAB010000733.1:0-1862 GCA_964502855.1 uncultured Desulfobacteraceae bacterium
TTCATAGATTTTTAAATTGTCAAACTCGACAGCTTAACAAGCGAAATGTAAGTTATATGCAATCGTATTATAAGAATGCGCGTACTTAGTGATGTAGTTGTAGCTGGCCAATATATCAGTCTAATTTGTTTAATACCTGGCCGGTTATTACCTTTGGGAAAAAATAGGTTGCTTTTCGCGGCATAACAAGCCCGGCTTCGGCAATTTTGCGAACCTGCTGAATTTTTGTGGGATTCAGAATAAAGGTAATATCGTGCTTGCCCGTATCCACCGCATCGATAGCATCCTTTGCAGTGCTCGAATAGGCAATCAGCTTTTCATTATCGTGTCGGAACTGATCAAAACCAAAAATCTCCATAAAAATAAGCCGGGATAATACCGTTACATCAATATTTCTGACCACTTCCGGCAATTCATCCGTGAACATCCGATCCATAACCCCGGGCTTTAATGTCAGAAGATTAAGCTCCCTTCGTTCTTTCATAAAAACCCCTATACAATTTTTTGAATTATTTGATGAAAGAATCGACATAAATTGGGCTCGTGCTTCTGCCTGCTGACCGTTTTTGTAAGGAATTGTTATGATATTAAAATAAGCTTTCGCCTTTTTGATAAGCGACGCTCTTGCAGCAGCCGGGACTTGATTCAGCATACGGTGCGCCGGAAGAATAATAAGTCCCGGATCTTCCATACTGCAAAGGTACATCATTACATAGTTGGCCGGATGATCACCATTAAAATCAGGACGTTTGACCGACAACCAGTCCCGGTAGTTAAGGGCTGTTTCGTACCGATGATGTCCGTCAGCAATATAAATGATTTTATCCTTCAAGGCATCAGAAACATACCGGTGAACAGCCTTATCGGTTATGCGCCACAGCATGTGTTTCTGCCCGTTGTTGTCGGTAAAAACATTGTCGGCTGTTTTGTTGAAAGTGGCATTTTTTAATTCATCGAGTACAAGGTTTTCATTGTCTGAATACAAAGAAAATATCGGACTAAAGTTGGCATGACATGCTTTCATCAGCTCAAGCCTTTCCGATTTCACGTTAGGGAACGTCTTCTCGTGCGGGAGAACAACACCCTTTTCAAAAGGTTCAAGGCCGACCAGAGCAATCAGGCCGTAACGGGTAACCCTCATGTTTTTAAAGGGAAATTCCATGGCCGTAAGGTAAAACGCCGGTGTTTTATCACGCTCCATGATATGCTCTGAAAGCCACTTATTAAAATAGTTTGCTGCTCTTGTATATCGGTTGTTTGTGCTGTTGTCGTTTTCGAGTGTCTTTCCAAGTGTCAGCCGGATAATGTTATGGGGATGACTTTCATGATATTCAAGCTGTTCCTGCTCTGAAATAATATCAAAAGGGGGCGCTATAACATTTGCCATATTATTGATTTTACGATTATTATAGAGAATTCCCCTGAAAGGGATTATTTCTGCCATGTTTATAAATTCCTTTTTATTAATTTTTAAATGCGGGGAACTGATACTATAAAGATTACTGTTATTCAAGCGATAAAATTGGATGATTCGTAAAAACTCTTTCGATAATTGGCTTCAAATAAAACAAGATTATTGACAGGGTCTATTAAAAAATTATATTGAACCTATCTGTATTTTAACAATTGAGGACATTGGAGAGGTGGCCGAGCGGCTTAAGGCCCCGCTCTCGAAAAGCGGTATCCTGTCAAAAACGGGATCGTGGGTTCAAATCCCACCCTCTCCGCCATAAAATAGCATCTTAAAATTTTCGGAGAGATGTCCGAGTTGGCCGAAGGAGCACGACTGGAAATCGTGTGTGCTGTTAAAAGCGGCACCGAGGGTTCGAATCCCTCTCTCTCCGCCAAAAAAATATCAGGTG
>CAZDAB010000734.1:0-1862 GCA_964502855.1 uncultured Desulfobacteraceae bacterium
CTCATGTAAGAGACCTTTGGTTAAATCTGTCCATAAGTTTTTGAAGTTCATTATTTTTTGATCCCTCTTGTCGAAAAGTATGTCTCCGGATTTAAGCGTGTTCTCATAATATGGCTCAGAACCGTTTCCGGGGAAATATAACTGAATCAAAAACCCAAGCTGCCGGATCCAAACCGGGCGAAACCTCATTGCCATGCAACGGTATAGGTATTTTTTCCGGCATTATCTACTATATTATTGTTTCGATTTTGTACAGAGCTTTTATCGTTTTATACTATTTATACGTTTATCATAGAGACGAAAACTTGTAAACCTGCATCCATCCAAAATCTCTCGGAGTAATTTTACAATACCCACGGCATACAACGCACCGGAAGGCACTTTTCCATTTTCCCTGAACCCCTGGGCCCGGCACGTGATCATAGAATGCCTGTGTCCGAGACATTGGAATCACAAATTCTTTTCAAAAACCCGCCTCACAACAACGGACCATAATTCCAGTTCCGCTTAGAGCGCAATTCCGTTATTCTCCGGCCAGGTCGGGATGAGCCAAGCAAACTAACTTGATTCATACCATATTTTCATTTGACATCCCATGAGAGGTGGTATAAAAGAATTTGCTCAATTCTTAGTCAATCTTTGTCAAATTTCCCGGTTTGGCTTAATGTCGGCACATATCTTTTTGAAATGTTGAAGATAACTATTTAGGAGGAAGAAATGGGGAAGAATGGTAAATTGTGGGTGATCATTCTGATTGGTTTGTTTTCGTTGCCTGTATTGATATCCCCTGCTTTTGCAGATGTATCAGCCGAGGCTGCTTCAAATGGCCATGCATGGTGGTTCTGGCCGATTGTACTTTTTATCGTCACTTTTATTATGGGAATATTTGCAGTACTTGGCGGAGTGGGTGGTGGGGTACTCTATGTGCCGATCATCAGCGGGTTTTTCCCTTTTCATCTGGACTTTGTTCGGGGCACCGGCCTTCTGGTAGCCCTTTCCGGAGCACTGGCAGCCGGGCCCGGACTTTTAAAGATGAACCTTGCGAGCCTGAGACTGGCCATTCCGGTCGCGCTTATCGCCTCCACCTGTGCGATCATTGGTGCCATGATCGGTCTTGCGCTGCCCACCAACATCGTTCAGATTTCCCTTGGAGCCACCATTCTCGGTATTTGTGTTCTTATGCTAACCGCCAAAAAATCCGAAGTTCCGGATGTTCCCAAGGCGGACAGGCTCTCTTCGGCGCTCAATATATGCGGAATTTACCAGGAAGCCAGCACCGGTGAGATTATCGACTGGAAAATACACCGAACCCCTCTTGGATTAGCCTTGTTCGTCATCATCGGAGTTATGGCCGGTATGTTCGGACTGGGTGCCGGTTGGGCAAATGTGCCGGTGCTCAACCTTCTTATGGGCGCACCCCTGAAAATTAGTGTGGCAACCAGCAAGTTCCTTTTATCCATTACAGATACTTCTGCGGCATGGATATATATGAACAAAGGCTGTGTGATTCCCATGATGGTCGTGCCGTCTCTTGTGGGAATCATGCTCGGATCTTTAGTGGGAGTCCGTCTTCTGAAAATCGCCAAGCCGACATTTATCCGGTGGATGGTGATCGCAATCCTGGCTTTTGCCGGTATTAAAGCCCTGTCCAAAGGGTTAGGATTTTAATTCAAAATTTAATTGCATGTAAGATAAAGAAAATATTTCATCAGGAGAAAACATATGCAAGAAAAGACCAATGACCTGTTAAAAGCAACACCCGAACAGCTTCTTTATGCCAGAATACTTGAAAAGGGCATGTACCTCGGTTTACTTATCCTTTTTATAACCTATGCCCTCTATGTATTCGGCATTATGGATCC
>CAZDAB010000735.1:0-1856 GCA_964502855.1 uncultured Desulfobacteraceae bacterium
ACCGCTCTTTTAGAATTCAAACTGTTGGATGAAACCCATGATCTAAATGCCGCCCTGCAAGGGAATGTGCCCCCGGGTAGCGAGGTTCTCTATGGCATCAAAGAAGATCCGGAAACACGGCGGGTTATAAAAACGCCCTATCTTATAAAAAAACGGACCCTTTTAACCGGGGCCGAGCTAACGGATGCGAAGGTTCAAATCGACTCTCAATACAACGAACCCTATGTATCCATCACTTTCGACAAAAAAGGGGGAAGGGATTTTGCACGGATAACCGAAGCAAACGTAAAAAAACGTCTGGCTATTGTTTTGGATAACAAAGTCTATTCCGCACCGGTTATCCAGGAAAAAATTACCGGTGGTCAGGCCCGAATTACCGGACGTTTCACCACCGAAGAAGCGCGTGATCTTGCCATCGCCCTTCGTGCCGGCGCCCTTCCGGCCCCAGTCAACATCCTTGAGGAAAGAACCGTGGGTCCTTCTCTCGGAACCGATTCCATTAAAAAGGGGCTCATCTCAATGTGTGTCGGCGGCATCCTCGTTGTCCTGTTCATGATTGTCTATTACAGGGGTTCAGGGCTTATCGCAGACGTTGCGTTAATTCTCAATATTATCCTGATTGCCGGAGGGCTGGCCGGCTTCCAGGCCACGTTGACACTACCGGGCATCGCAGGAATAATCCTTACGATCGGCATGGCCGTCGACGCCAATGTTCTCATATTCGAACGGATACGGGAGGAAATGAGCATCGGCAAGACACCGCGCGCCGCCGTGGACGCGGGCTTTGACAGGGCTTCCCTTACCATCCTCGATGCCAACGTAACAACGCTTATTGCAGCCCTTGTCCTGTTCCAGTTCGGCACCGGCCCGGTTAAAGGATTTGCCGTAACCCTCAGTTTGGGTGTGCTTTCCAGTCTTTTTACCGCCCTTATTGTATCCCGGTTAATATTCGATTATTTCTTAGTAAAACTAAAGAGTAAAAGTCTAAGCATCTAATTATACCTTAACCTGTTTTAATTGGTGTATTATACCACAAAGCATAACAGCACAATCTTAGAGGAAACCATCAATGCAGTTTATAAAACCTGATATCAATATTAATTTTGTCAGTAAGCGGAAAATTGCTTTCTGTATATCCCTGGCCATGATCCTTGTCAGTATTGCCTCTCTCTTAATTCACAAAGGACCCAGATACGGCATCGATTTTGCCGGCGGTACATTGATACAGGTAAAGTTCAGCGCCCCTGCAAGCCTGACTAACATAAAATCGGGCCTTGCCACCATAGATTTAGGCAAATCTTCAGTTCAACAGTTCGGAGATCAGAGTGATAATGAATATCTTATCCGAACGAACATGTCTGTTATGACCTCACAGGGATTCTCTTCAAAAGTGCAGGAAGCCCTGGAAGGCTCAACAGGGACTGAGGTCGACATTCGTCGTGTTGAAATGGTGGGACCTCAAGTGGGCAAAGACTTGCGCGAAAAAGCGCTTTTCGCCATGTTTTTCTCCCTGCTCTTTATTACCATATATATATCCGGTCGTTTTGAGTTAAAATGGGTTCTCAGCGGAGTTATGGCCAGCGCACTCATGGGTGCGGTATACCTTCTTTCTGTCTTTAATGTAAGCGTCCCGTATCTTATACTCGCCGCAGTGATCGTAACCCTTTTACTTTTCTGGTTTCTCGAGCTGAAATACGCCATGGGAGCTATTGTGGCTCTTATCCATGATGTCACCATAACCGTTGGCATATTTTCTATTTTTGACAAGGAATTTACCCTTCCGATTATCGCGGCTCTTCTTACCATCATCGGATATTCATTAAATGACACCATCATTATTTTTGACAGAATCCGGG
>CAZDAB010000736.1:0-1854 GCA_964502855.1 uncultured Desulfobacteraceae bacterium
CTACTACCGTACGCTTTATCATACTCCCATCACGGCCGATGACGATGAAACCGCAAACTTCATCTCTGCCAAAAAAATCATTGCGTTGATCTTGTTGGTCGTCTTTATCGCCCTGGGCGTTTATAGTGTTCTGGCAACTTTAAAATCCGGTAAAGAAACGGATTTCTTTGCCACTTTCTATACCATCCTGGTTTTTTGCGATATCCTGATCGTTCTCGTCTCTCTCCGCTACAGCAAATCCTATCCTGTCGTTTTCCGCAACTCGGGATTCGCCCTTGCCACCGTCGCGCTGCGCCTGGCGATGGCCGCTCCGGATTATTACAATGCTGCATTGGGGGTAGGAGCGGTGCTGTATATTCTGGGGTTGAACACGGCGTATAATCTTTTTGTAAAAACTCGGGTGTCAAGTGTGAAATAGGTGTAGCTAAGGAGCAGAATTATCCATGTTAGTTATAGGTCATAGAGGTGCGGCAGGGCACGCACCCGAAAATACAATTGAGTCCATAGGTTGCGCAATAGGGATGGGGGTAGACTATATAGAAATAGATGTACAGCCCACAAGAGACGGGCGACTTGTGGTTTTCCACGATCGAACCATGCGCCGCTTGACGGGGTTGCCTGGATATGTTCGGGACTACACCTTTCTCGAATTAACAGAAAAAGCAAATATTTCTAATAGACAAAAGATTCCAAGCTTTGAAGAGGTTTGCGATTTGGTCGCAAAAAGTAATGTTGGACTGTATGTTGAAATAAAGAGTGTCGGCATTGAATCCCCCATCCTGAAAACACTATGCAAATATTTTGATATTTCGAATTGCCTTATTGGTTCATTTTATCACCGAAGCATCTTAAAGTTAAAAAAGCTGGACTCCACAGTTAAAACAATAGCTCTTATGGAAGGTGTTCCGGTTACTACAAGAAACATTGTTCGCGACTCTCAATGCAATTATCTCGGGTTGGGTATCGGGTCATTGGATGAACAACAGATACGGGAAGTTCGCTCGGAAGGTTGTGGAGTTATAGTCTGGACCGTTGATGAAGCAGATGAGTTACCACTGTTATGCGAATTAGAAATAGATGGAGTCGTCAGCAATTTCCCGGATAGAATAATGCAAATCTTAGCAGAGTTTGAACTTTAAAAATAGAAGTCTCTCGATGGCTGTAAAGAAAACCGGTGTCACTCATTAAATGTGAATTAATGTTTTACAATTAAGCCGCTATCATTTAGTACAAAACTAATTGAGCGAAAGTCGAGGATGCCCCAGATCCAAGCCGTCAAGGGTATCATCCATCACAACACACGATATAGGGGCGGCACCAAAATTTACGGTTTTTTTCCCGGCATTATACTTTCGTGATAAACAATCATTCGTTTTTCCCGGTTTCCGGGTCGGTATTTGTAACCTATCGACACGGCAGGTCTTTTTGTCAAATTAAAGCAGGTGATCAACGGGAACCCGATTTATCAAGACCCATGGGATGTTTCGCTGGAAAACGGTTGTAAACTCGGGTAACATCCGTTAAATATTTTTAAATGATTCGGGTTTTTTAGAGCGGAGAAAAGCAGTGGGAAAAGAGACGCGGACTTCAAACTGTAAACGACCGACGGTGAAACCGTGACGCAGTCCATTTTGAGCGTTTTTAGTCTTATGAAGGAATTTGAAGGCCCTTTTGCTATTTTATAACAGGTATACTATGCGGCGGGCCAAACGAATCTAACTGACTGTTTATATTCTATATAATCGATCCAATGGATAAAATCATAGAAATTCAGAGTCTGATGAAGCAATTCGACGGAATTTCGGCCGTGAACGGAATCTCATTTTCTGTGGAAAAGGGCGAATTTTTTGGTCT
>CAZDAB010000737.1:0-1846 GCA_964502855.1 uncultured Desulfobacteraceae bacterium
GGGGCAAACGGTTTGTCTGACCCCCTTTATTTTCCAAAACATCGGAACCATCTGGTCTGTCCAACCTTGACACATTTTACAATTCACGTGCATAATCCGGTTCGTTAAATACTTCCTGAATGAATGTCACGGTCACCATCCAATAGAGCACCCACAGGGAATTGTGCATTGATGCACATTTTTCTGTGCATTTTAATGCCTTTTCCGCTCCATCAAACCATCCCGTTTAATCCAATTCATTAGTTTTGAAATATTTATACATTTTATCATGATTGTCTGGAAGACCTTTAAAATCAAGGCATCGTGCGCACTTCAAGGTCAAAAAACTCGTTTCAAATTCTGATTGATTTAAAAGAAAAAATCTTTTTGGCACGGGTGTTGCTCATAAATATTTCTGCAAAATTGAGAATGTCTTGAAAAGCATCATATCATCCGGAGGTGCACCGTGCCAAAAAAAGTATTCCATGTCCTCATCTTTTTGTTTTTCTTTTCTGCCATTCCCTCACTTGTTCATGCGGACAATCAGACCGTATTCGGCCCAAAGATTTTTGAAATCGGCCGGTGGCATGTTCTTCTGTCGGTTCATTCATTTAATGTAGAAGATCCTGGAGAAGGTGTCGTCACGATCACCAAGAATACGCCTGAAAAGCAGATTCGGGGAGCAAAAATGGGGTCACCCATTAAAGGGCGAGTCAAGAGAAAAAACACCTCCCCGCTGCAAAAAAATACATTTTTTTTCGCTTGACCCTTGATGGATTCGTAAAAAGTCCGAATAAGCAGGCTGATAATTTATTAAAATTAAATGGTTCAGGCTTTTTACGAATCCATCAACTTCCCGCAACAGCACGGCCTTGCTTTATCACCTGTCCGCATCCGTTATTTCATTTTTATTGGTTATCGGTCAGTATATACTGATCCGCACCAGTCACCCATCAGGTTCAAGGCGATTGTGTTTTATGCACAATGCTTAAAACACGGCCCCTGGTCCATTCGGACCCCAGAAAATCTTCAGTGCCATGCCGTGTTTAATTATTTTTATCACAAATCTTATGGTTATTAGCCAACCCCTTGTGGACTCACGGCATAGGCGAATCAAGATCTAAACAACGTTTTCCGGCTGTTGGTGGGCGTTGCAGTTGCCAATCAAACCTTGTGGTTTTATACCAACCCCATTCCCGGTTCCCTGCTACGCCCAAAATTTAAAGCAAATAATGCTAACGCACCACATACCCCCTTAATATTTTTCCATGGTTTAACTGCTCTTGATTTCTGATAACACGGCCATGATCTTTTGTCATTTGGGTGCAACAGGCTCCAATCAGATCTTGCGGTTATACCAACCCCAACACCGGTTCACTGTCGCACCCAACCCAATTATTTGAAAAGCATATCTTCATCAAACGGCACTTGGTCCCGCATAATAAAATAGGAAGCCCGGGCCAACTTGTTGGCAAGGGCCTTTGTTGCAACAGCGCCGTTGGCCTTAGCCATTTTTTGCTGATAAAACTTCTGGGCTTTGGGAATGTACCTCTTAGCGAAGTGAGCTGCTTCAACATAGGCCCAGGCTAAATACTTGTTGCCATTCTTCTTGTTGTTTTCCCCTTTCTTTTTACCGTTTGAAAGTCTTTTACTACTGACACAGCGGCAGTAAGAGGAATAATTGCCGACTTTGGAAAACCGATCTATATCTCCGACCTCAAGCATAATTGTGAGACCCAGAATTGTTCCAATTCCCGGTATGGTGGTCAGCATCACAAACTCTTTGCGAAGTTGAAGCTGGGATTTCACTTGTTTTTCTATGCCCTTGATTATTTTTCCCAAATGCTTAATTGCAGAGATATTATTT
>CAZDAB010000738.1:0-1833 GCA_964502855.1 uncultured Desulfobacteraceae bacterium
AACGTGTAAAATCTGGGAAGCTATCTGCTGTCCATGTGCGCAAAGGAAGGCAAATCGGCTTATATATCAAAGTATTAGATAAACAACTCAACCTTTTTAATAACTTGCCATGAAAGGGGGTGCATTATGCCGAGGTCTCCAAGAGCATGTTCTTATCGGCATCATGCAGCAGGTGCTGAAATGTCGGTATCGTCTTGCTTTTAAGGCCCGGCAGTTCAGATTTTGTCTCATCTGTGTCTGCCTTGACCAGCCGAACCGCCGGATACGCGATCCGTAAGTCCGGTGGTGTGGGAGGGGGTAGCCGTGAGGCTACTCCCTATCCCTATCGGCAAAGCCGTTATTTCCAATTCTGTCAAGAATGAAGACCCCGCTGTTTTTGCCGCTGTTTTTTGTTGTGTTTTTTTCTAAGGTGCCTTGAGAAATACTTTTTTCTTGACGAGTTTTTAAATGGATAACCCTCGTGTCTGTCCTTAAATAAAAAGACTGTAGTCCGTATAGTCAAGATCAGGCATATCTTTCACTTCGTGCCAAATTTTATCAGGCACTGTATCTGGTCCAATTGCTCGAAGTAGAATATTATATGCAAATTTCTGCTCGCGGTTTCCAGTTTTCCGTAAATTAATTAAAGATGGAACCGCTGTCTCTCCTAAAGACGTGATCTTTTGGAACACTGTCTTATCTGATGGAATATTGCCTGGAAACTCTAATTGTGTGTTATGACAAGACAAATGTAGATTTGCCACTATAGAATTATCAATTATTCCCATCAGAAGCAGCTTTCTGGCAGCATTATACCGTATCGACCTATCTTTATTTTTGAGATCAATGCGAAGTGAAGCTATGTCCTCAAGTCTTTTTAGGGCTGGAACCGCCGCTCTTGATATGTGATCATCCTGACTTACAACACTCGCCAGGAACGATGCTGAGCGTGGGCCGCCAATTTTCCCCATGGCAGTTACTGCCATCCCCCTTAAAGGATCACTGTTAGAAGAAGCAATATCTATCAACACTTTTTCAGCAACCTTCGCATTATTTTTCACCAATGCTTCGATAGATCTCTTGCGAATTTCTTGGTCAGTAGACTTTAACGCATCCTGACTTACAAGAGTAACCAAGAACGATGCTGAGCGCGGGCCGCCAATGCTTCCCAAGGCAGTTATTGCCATCCCCCTCAAAGGATCACTGTTAGAAGAAGCAATATTTATCAATATTTTTTCAGCAACCTTCACATTATTTTTCACCAATGCTTCGATAGATCTCTTGCGAATTTCTTGGTCAGTAGACTTTAACGCATATAGCAAAGCTTTGATATTATCCGCCAACGGATTTATAACACAAGAAATTCTTTCTATACCACCTTTCCAATCTTTGAAGAGATCAACCCATTGAAGATCTCTGAGTGACTGACCAAAACCGATATTTATATCGGGTATTTCGCACTCAGATAAACGGACAGGAATGAACCACGATTTTGATACCGAATATTGGCGCAATTCATCAACCGCTAAAATGAGCTCCTCATTCATGTATGTTTTTGTGCGACGGATATACTCATTTGAGAAACATGCAATGAAAAAATTGCCTTTTTGAATGGCTTGTTTTATCCCTGGCACAAATATCATTGCTAACGTAGTCTTCCCGCCCCCTTTTTTTGTTTGATTCCTAATCAATCATCCAATGTTAAAGATTTTGGCACGGGTCTTGCTTTGCTTATTAATAAATCTGAGTGTACAGCGTTTTGTTATTAGTAAAAATAAAGACAGGGATGTGATTCTCATCCTATAGAGCCTACGCATAAACTTACTTGAGGCACCCTAAAATTACAAATATGTA
>CAZDAB010000739.1:0-1828 GCA_964502855.1 uncultured Desulfobacteraceae bacterium
GAAACGTTTGTGAGGCAATGGCGTCTGTTTTTAAACAGTACGGCAGCAGGATTTAGGTACGGCAATTCTCGCCTGTTTCAGATTCTTGTCTCCAAAGGATTGGATAATACGTTGCCGGTAACCCGGGCACATGTATATGAAGAATAACCACCATAAGGAATCTTGCTTAAATATAAAAGCCAAACCAATCTTTTATATGAAAGGAGGGCAAAATGGCTGTTAAAATTCTGATTAAACGGATTGTACCGGAAAACAAGGCAAAGGAAATGATACCTCTGTTTAGACAAATGAGAGTCCTTGCTACAAACCAGTCAGGTTATATTTCCGGTGAAACGTTAAAAAGCCTGGATAGACCCGATACGTTTCTGGTCATCAGTACCTGGAAGTCCTCTGATTACTGGGAGAAATGGTTGTTAAGCAAGGAAAGACAGGAAACTCAAGATAAGATAGATGCGTTGCTCGGGGGAAAAACCGAATACGAAATGTTCCACTATGGATTTGGAGAATAGCCTCATCGCACGTATAAGTCGGAAATCCGACTTGTTGATTTACACCCTTAATTGGCTTAAACTGCGCAAAAAGTGAGCCTGACCACAAAAATTTATCTTATCAGTTTTTCTCCCGATTGCGTGGGATAAATTCCCGCACCATAGGGATTCTTACCATCAAAATGAAGGCTTCTGTCTATGGACAGATTTAATTATAATTTGATAACAACATATTTTAATTAAACCTGACATAACATTTCAAAACAATTGTATATGAGGAGGTACGGCATGGCAAAGGTCAAATCAAAAAAGAAAATCGAACGGAAAAAGGTAACATTTTCCATTAATTTATCAGAGGCTAACGAGGTCGTTTTAATGGGAGATTTTAATAATTGGAATCCCAAAAAACATCTTATGAAGCAGGATAGGAATGGCGTGTGGAATAAGGCTGTGATTCTACCTCCCGGAAACTACGAGTATAAGTTTCTGGTTGACGGGCAGTGGAAAGAAGATCCCCAAAATGACCAGACTTGTTTAAACTGCTTCGGGAGTTACAACAATATTCTTAACCTGACCGTGCCTTAAACCGCTCAAGTAGGAGCGACCTTTGGATTAAACCCCGAATCCGCCGCAAATCAGGAGTTTTTATACCCTATGAAAAAAAGAGCTGATAAACGCCATAAATGTGAAGCATCGGTTATATGCAACTGTTTTAATAAAGATAAAATCTTTAATGCCAAAATGCTTAACTGCGGTGAAGGCGGCATGTATTTCGAGTCCGATTCATTTTTCAAAGAAGGAACGAATATTTTCTTCAAGGTGAAAACCTGTTCCTTTGATACTTCTGCACCGGAACTCTGCAATGGGCTGCGAACCGCATCGCTCGCTCAAGTAAGATGGTGGAAGGAAATGAGCAGCGAAGACGCTTCTCGTTTTGGAGTTGGCGTTAAATATTATTAACAATCTATTGTGATTTTCGCTTTTTTATGCGCCGGGGAGGCTAAATCTCTAGCGTTTAAAAGGTCTGCCTCTGTGCCGCCCTTCCGCCATGCCAGTTCCAAGGAAAAAGTTCAAGCCATAAGCAAATCCCTTTATTTGTATCGCTTACAACGGGATAGAATTTCCGAATTAATGTCAACGGTCATAATAATCGGTGATAGTTTTGCGGAGCAGGCTCACCCTTGCCGCGATATCCGCAGCATGGGTTATGCCGGTGATCATGGCCACGCGGCGGGCACCCGCTTCCAGAACCCGGCCGATATTGTCCGGATTGATACCGCCCATTGTGGTAAAGGGTACGGTGAGCTGCGGCCCGATTTCACTGATGGCTCCAGGTCCCA
>CAZDAB010000740.1:0-1813 GCA_964502855.1 uncultured Desulfobacteraceae bacterium
AATTTTCTGACAGGCGGAAAATGGCTTGATTAGAAATTAGGCGGTGGATTTTGGCCGAGTAAATAACTTGATATTTTACAAAAAGTTGTTATTATCTAATATTAAATAGTTAAAAATGCCCTGCTTAAGAAAATGTCAAGGAATTCTGTCAATTATATAAAAACAGCGGAGCGCAGCGACACCATAACTTTAGGCACTTTAGATCACTTTAGGCACTTTTAACTTCTACGGCTTTAACTAAAACAGCCCCTTTCAGGGGCAAAGCAAAGCCTGGTCCTCTGGGCCAGGATTTTTACTTTTTCATGAACCCTTAGCATTTTAATTGCGAGATATCATCAATAAATTTAACCGACAAAATCAAAAGGGGCCTCCCCTTCATAGGCGCGCCTCTGGTAAAAAAGGAAAGAATATCCCACGGAACGAGCATGCACCGGCAGCATCCGTGGGCGAGGAACTGAAAGCGATCTGGGATCTTTCACAGTTCAAGGTCCTGCCGGCCCAAGGCAAGACGCGGTTTCACGATTTCGATCTTCCCAGCTCCCTGCTTCATGCCATCAGCGATCTTGGCTTCGAGTACTGTACACCGATCCAGGCTAAAATCCTTCCCAGCAGTCTGTCCGGCAAGGATGCCAGCGGCCGGGCACAGACCGGAACGGGGAAAACGGCTGCATTCCTGATCACCGTCATCACCCGGATGCTGAATAAGCCCATCCAGGACAAACGAAAACCCGGCACGCCCCGGATTCTGGTTTTAGCCCCCACCCGGGAGTTGGTTCTCCAAATCTCCGAGGAAGCCCGTCTTCTCTCCAAGTACACGGAACTTCAAACCATTTCCGTGTTCGGTGGCATGGATTATAAAAAGCAGATAAAGCAACTTTCCGGCGATCCGGTGGATATTGTCATCGCAACGCCCGGCAGGCTGCTCGACTTTCAGCGGCGCCGTGACATCTCCCTGAAAAAGATCGAGGTGCTGATCATCGACGAGGCCGACCGGATGCTCGACATGGGTTTTATCCCCGATGTGCGAAAGATTATCCACAGCACCCCGGCAAAAGACAAGCGTCAGACGCTGCTCTTCAGCGCGACGCTGACCGGTGAAATCACCCGACTCGCCTCCCAGTGGACCCGTAACTCCGTAGCCGTAGAAATCGAACCGGAACAGATCGCGGTGCAGACCGTGGAGCAGGTCGTCTACATCGTGACCACCATCGATAAATTTGCACTCCTGTTTAACATCATCCATCGACAGAATATCAAACGGGCCCTGATTTTTTGCAACAGGCGCGACGAAGTGAGAAGTCTTGCAAATATGTTGACCCGCCACGGCATCAACTGTTCGGCGCTTTCCGGGGATATTCCCCAAAATAAGCGGATTCGTCGCCTTGAGGCCTTCAAGACCGGAAAGATCCGAGTTCTGGTGGCAACGGATGTGGCCGGACGCGGCATCCATATCCAAGGTATGGATCACGTCATTAATTTCATGCTGCCCCATGATCCGGAAGATTACGTCCACCGGATCGGGCGCACCGGCCGGGCGGGTGCCACCGGTACCTCTGTCAGCTTCGCCGATGAAAAGGACGCCTTCTACATTCCCGCCATTGAGGCGTTCATCGAACAGAAGCTGAGCTGCATTGAGCCCAAGGAAGAATGGCTCACCACGCCTAAGCCTATCCCTGCAAGGAAAAAACGTAAGCCTCGCCGCAGAAGAACATCCGTCCGCGCCGCAAAAGGGAAATCCCGGACGCACTTAAAATGATTGAGCATGCGGTTGGAATATATATCGGGTTGTTGTTGCTAGCGTGTGTGGTGGCGA
>CAZDAB010000741.1:0-1810 GCA_964502855.1 uncultured Desulfobacteraceae bacterium
GCTGTAAATAAACGCTCCATCACGCTCAATCCAATTACTGCCCTTTCTCTCAAGGATCCACCCGCTGGCTTTTTTACCGCCAAAAGGAAGTCGCAACGGGGTAAACGTAAAATCGGGATTGTCATGCACCATTCCGAAGTGGGAATAAAAAAGTGCTTTTATCTTCTCTGACGGAGATCCGAAAAAAGATAACAAAAAACCATAGCGGGTTTTAACCAATTCCATGGCGGCTTCATGGGGATCGTCAAAGGGTATAAGAAGCAGAAACGGGCCAAAGAGTTCCAGATCCGGAATCTCGGTGTTTTCGGTTTCAAGCACCAGGGGAAAGACCGTCTCGCCATCGATGGTCCCCGTTACCAAACGTGCCGATCCGCACTTATCGAGGGCATTCTGAAGAACATTACGGGTCCGTTCCACCCGAATGGGTCCGATATCGGTCTTGGGATCAAAAGCATCTCCGACCTTTAGGCGTTGGACCCTATCCAGTATATCCTTGCGAACGTCTTCATAAAGACTACGGTGTATGTATGCCTTTTTCAGAGTTGTGCAGTATTGACCGCCGTTAATGAACGCCCGACGGGCAATAAAGCTCGAGGCCGCGGTTATGTCTGCATCTTCAAACACCATGGCTGCCGGCATTCCCCCGGGCCCTGCAAAAAAGAGTTTATCGAAAGATTTGTGCTGCTTCCGGTATACCTCTCCAACTGCCGAACCTCCTGAAATAAAGAAAAGCCTGACCTCTTTGTCTGCCACACAGCGCCGTCCGAACTCCCGGTTGTCCATACCGACAACCGGTTCGATGGATTCGAAATGTTTGCAAATTTCGGCCAATACAGATGCGGATCGCGGCGTCTGTGAAGAAAGGCTGAACCGCAGCGTGTTGCCGGTAAGAAGGGCTGCTCCGCCAAGACGGGCCAGTACCACCGTCGGGGCATCGTATGGAAATATAGTGGCAACCGTACCGTACTGTCGACCGTTTTTCACCCAGGGAATTTCTTTGTCCATGGTTCGCAAATGACCGACCGACAAATCCACTTCAGTAGATGTGATTTTTACCGGGAATCCGGCATCATATGCGGCAGCTTCCATTAAATCTGTTTTATGGCGGTCTAAAACATCGGCCAGCCGTTGTATTTCGTCAAGCCGCGCTTTGAATTTATCCATGTGAGTCATGGTCATACTCCTTATACCTAAATCTTGAATGAAAATTAATGAGAAACTTTATGAAAGCCTCCAACTCGTGCAAAATTTAGGATATTAATCTAAAAATGAAAGCCCCACCCTCCGTGCAGGCCGAAATCCGGACTATTACTCATGGTTATAACATTTTCAATGAGAGCGAATTCTATCAAACCGTACTTTGTTTCCCATTTGAATCCAAAGTGTACCTCATGGGAAGCTTGATCCAACCCATCGATATTTTTTATACTCGGGCCACTGTAAAGATACTGGGCAAGTATAGAAAAAGAGGGCGTGTAGTGCCATGCAATAGCGAATAAGCCGGTAAATGCGTTGTCTTCGAAATCCATCGGCGCTACGCCCGGTGCCGGCTCCAGAACTTCTCGGGATTCATACAGAGTGTATCCCAACGATGCATAGGTGTACCATTTTTCGGACCAGCGTTTGGCAAGGCCGAGCCCCAACCCAACGTCCACGGGATGATTATCCCTGCATAGCTCCGCGCAGTTTAGTGCATACCGCACGGCGCCGAAAACATTGGCAGACGGCCATATTTTCGTTCCAGGGGTAAGAGTGTAGTTCATCAAAAATACCATGGCGTTATTTTCGAGGTCTTCGGCCGACGTCTCAC
>CAZDAB010000742.1:0-1807 GCA_964502855.1 uncultured Desulfobacteraceae bacterium
CCGGAGGACGATGCTGCCAGGTCCACATTGATCAAATACATGGAGCAGATTCTTTTCGGGCTCCAGGATTTTTTAAAAAAACATGTGGGGTTCACAGAAGAGGTCAGTTTAAAGGATCTTGCCGGTAGGTTTACAGACACGGTTATCAGTAAAAATCCTGAAAAAAAACTGACGGATGTTATCACCGACCTGATTGAAGATATCGCTCCCCATGCCGTTAATGTAGCTTCCCCGTATTTTGTGGGCCACATGACCTCTGCCATTCCCTTTTTCATGGTCCATCTTAAAACCATTGTGGCCGCCCTGAATCAAAATGTGGTTAAAATTGAAACTTCAAAGGTGGTTTCGGTGGTGGAAAAACAGGTGCTTGCCAAAATTCACCGATTGATTTACCGAAAAAGCGATGCGTTTTACAATGAACATATCCAGAGCCCGACGACGACCCTCGGCTGCTTTACGGAAAACGGCACATTATCCAACTTGACAGCGCTCTGGGTTGCCAGAAACGTTTTCTTTGCACCCAAAAACGGCTTTGACGGTGCGGAAAAAGAGGGTCTTCAGGCCGCATACAAGGCTTACGGAATTCAAAGGAGTGTAATTCTTGTTTCCAGACGCGGCCACTATTCTCTGAACAAGGCCGGCGGGATCTTAGGAATCGGCAACCGCAACATTGTGGCCGTGGATGTGGATGAAAACAGCCGGATCCATATAGACCGTCTGAATAGAACCATTAAAGAGATAAAAAACAGCAATGAGAAAACAGCAATCCTTGCTATTGTCGGTATTGCAGGGAGCACGGAAACCGGTTCGGTGGACCCGCTTTTAACACTGGGTGAGATTTGTGCGGAAAATTCAATTCATTTTCATGTCGATGCGGCCTGGGGAGGTCCGACCCTGATGTCGGAAAAATACAGCCATATTCTTAAAGGAATAGAACTCGCCGATTCCGTAACCATAGACGGGCATAAGCAGTTTTATATGCCCATGAGCTGCGGCATGGTTTACTTTAAAGATCCTGAAATCATGGATGGCATCATATATCATACAAATTATGTAAACCGGCCCGGTTCCGTGGATCTCGGCATAAAGTCCCCCTCAGGATCCAGGGAAGCAAACTCCGTGATACTCGACAGCGCCCTTAAGATAATGGGAAGCCAAGGGTATGCCCTTCTTATTGACCATGGCATAGAAACCGCCCGCGAGTTTGCCGCTGAAATTAAAAAAAGACCTGATTTCCAGCTGGTTACTCCACCTGAACTCAATATTTTAACCTACAGATTATTTCCTGCCGACTTGCAAAAGCAAATTTTAAGATCCAATGTCGAGAAACAAATTCGCATAAATGAAAAATTGAATGAAATCAACCGGAGGGTTCAGAGACTTCAAAGGGAGGCCGGCAACAGTTTCGTATCCAGAACCACTTTAAAAATGAAAAACCGTTTGGAACAAGACAAGGTGGTATTACGGGTTGTCATCATGAACCCCATGACAACCATCGAAATTTTGCGTAACATTCTCGATGAACAGGAAAAAATATACAAAACCGCTTTCACCTAAAATCTGCAATTGCCTATTTGGCCGCAGCTTCAAGGCGCAGGGTGTGCTGCCGTAGTAAACTACTGCAAACGCCCTGCAACACAGAAGATGCGGTCAAAGGGGCAATCCCGAAGGGCACAAATTTCAAAAATTTCTTTTTTTTCATACTCAGCAATATGATGCACCACAAAAAATACACTCTATATGCTATCGATTTAATATAATTATATTTATTTAAACCTTTTAAAATTTGTGTGCAGTTTTTAGGTTT
>CAZDAB010000743.1:0-1800 GCA_964502855.1 uncultured Desulfobacteraceae bacterium
GCGTGTATCAATTTATCTGAGCAATACTGTATCAATTTATCTCAGCGCTATAGATAACGGGCAGTACTTTCAACTTTTGTTTTCATTGGTTCACTTTCCAGCAGCTTCAACATCCCATTTAATATCTCTTTGTCGATTTTTGCTTCGGTGAGTTCGGGGCACTTGCCCTCCTGGATGTCTTTCTGAAAGCACTACTAAAAAAGGGGTTTAGCAAAATAACGTTTGCCAAACCCCTTATTTTTCTGGTGCCGGAGCTCGGAATCGAACCGAGACGGGGTCGCCCCCGCGGGATTTTGAGACCGAAAATAACTGTTTTAAGAAAGCCAGTGATTAC
Source organism: uncultured Desulfobacteraceae bacterium (assembly GCA_964502855.1). Classification (GTDB taxonomy): domain Bacteria; phylum Desulfobacterota; class Desulfobacteria; order Desulfobacterales; family UBA11574; genus S5133MH16. The sequence continues at coordinate 335 of CAZDAB010000743.1, forward strand.
AGACATTAATCTGTTTTCGCTGGCTTTTTTTATTGTTTATTATGTTGGATTTTGTTAGGTCTTTTTTGAAAAAACTCGACTTGACAGGTACAAAAAAAGCACAATTTCATAGAATATTACTAATTTTGATTGTTTTTTAAAATGCTTAAAAATCAAACGCGTGGGACTTTACATCCCTTGCCGCGTGTAGGCGTGATCATTAATTAATGAGGTTGTAAGTAGCACCGACAAAGTCGTGAATTTGGAGGGGCACAAAAAATAATCTAACTGCCCGGGGATAGGGAGTGCACCCTGAAAAGCGGTTTCCTGGCCGCCTTCCCCGGCTCTTTCTCGGGGAACACGTCAGGAGGTGTCAGAAGTGGATATTTTTAAAAAGAAGATTGGCGTTTCAGAGGTTTTGGAAATTTTAAATATCGGGATGCCGGAGTTTTTTGAGCTTTGTAAGACCGGAAGGCTCACCGTTTATAATAGTCTCGGCAAAAAGCTTGTTGATAAGGATTCCTGCGAAAAAACAAAAGAGTACACTCTTGAACAGATTATAAAATTCGTCCGTGCAGGCGAAATGGTATTTTATCCAGCAATGGCGAAAAAAGTATTAACAGAAGAGGAAATAAAGATAGAAGCTCAGATGATATACAATGCCATGCCTTTAAACACCCTGATAATTCCGGATGGGCGCGTTGATTTTGATTTTTCCTTACCCGATTGGCCGTCGAAACAAACGCAAAAAAAATTCGCAAAGGCGCTATCTTTTAAATGTAAAAAATCCGACGTTTTGAATCTTCTAGAAGATATCAAGCGAGCTAAAGGTGCGGATGATTTTGTAAAAAATTTGGTGTTACATCCTGTAAATGATAATGAGATTAGTTTTCAGGCTGGCCAAAAAAAGGTTACGTTTACTCTAGATCGCCTGGGAAAAGAGCAAAAAATTGCCCTTAAAAAAATTCTTGACGACCCAGAACATATTTATTCTTTAGGCCCTGCGAGTAAAGAGCAGGTAAAAAAATACTATCGCCGTAAAGATAGACTTAAACAACTCAGTGAAAAATTTATAGATTTCGTCAATAACGAGTTTGATGCAAGGATACCAACGAACTATTTTTTATTTGAACTGCGTCGTGAAGAGGGTACGGGTAAATACAAGCCGATATTTAAAATTGCTGGAAGTAGGGATTGTGAAAAAGAGATTGAAAAATTAAGGAAAAAACCACAGTCTGAACTGATAAAAGAATTAAAAAAAGCCCTTGAAATTAAAGATTTTACATATGATGATGAATACATTACAGGTAGGATAAATGCTTTAAAAGAACAAGGGATGCAAAAAGGGGATTTAAACAAATTATTTAGGTCGACATTGATCAAGGGGGAAGTTATAAGTCTGTTTGCTGAACATCCTCCTGACGTTGAATAATCTTCACCAAAATCCATTCCATATAGCCCACAAATTAGGAGATCTCCAAACCACA
>CAZDAB010000744.1:0-1795 GCA_964502855.1 uncultured Desulfobacteraceae bacterium
CTATTAAAAGATCTTTAATTTCAACCAATTGTAGAATTTCCGAGACGTTTAATTAGCCACCCCAGTACCATCGTCCGGCCTGCCCCGATACTCCCACGGAGACCTATCCCGATGAAAAAAATGAAAGCTTCTAATCAAAATGCGATCGCGCTTTTTTTATGGCCTCGTTCAGGGAGTGCCATGCGCTATCCACGCCTTTTTTAACGTCTTTCCATGCTTCTTCACCGGCCTTGTCGATTTGATCCAGCTTCTGACCCATTTTTTCGCGGCTTTCTTGAAGGGTTTTCAATTGGTCTTCGAATTTTTTCTTTACTTCGACTTTGGCATGTTGTGCTTTGGCCTCCAGCTTATCGCGTTCAATGCTCCACTTGTAGTTTAGATCATCGAACATCTGCTTCATCTTTTTTGAATAGGAATCTTTGGTTTCCATGTCTTCCTCCATAAATTGATTGACAATGATTATTGTTCGACAGCATCTACCCCGGTTTATTCTTTTGTTTTTTATTTAACCAGGATCTTATCCAAAACACAACTCATACAATTCATAAAGTGTCTAATCCGCCAAACAACGAAGGCGGACAAAAGTGCCTAAAGTTAAAACCAAATACCAAAGGGCCAGGAACCAGAGGCCAGCTTTCGTGTTTTCGTGATTGCATTCATCCTGAAATCGTGCCTGTTGGAGCAAATCGTAAATCCCGTTAGCGGGGTCCCGTTACTCACTCAAACGGGGTTTATCGTGTCTAAAAACCATAAAACCCCACCTCTCTGAATGAGAAATAGGGTCTTTTGCAATCATATTTGCTCTCCCTTTCCTAATAATTAAAGGAAAAATTCGAACATTCTGAGCAACCTTACTCCCATAAAATTATTTGTCAAGGATTTTAGACAATTAGGGATGATTACTAACTTTAACGAAACCGAATCATTTCAATTGTATTTGCACTTATATTCCATATAACCTATTAAAATGTTGACAATATTTAACTTAAATGAGATGTTGACCAAGCTTTTCAATATCAATCTCAATCAATCTCATTAATTTTCATAGGAGAAACACACCATGACACTTACGAAAGTTCAGATCGTAGAATCAATCCGCAATCAAATTGGTTTCACCAAAAACAGATCCTTAGAAATTGTAGCAACCCTTCTTGAAATCATCAAAAGCACACTGGAATCCGGTGAGGATGTGTTGATCTCTAATTTTGGGAAATTTTGTGTTAAACAGAAAGATGAAAGAAGAGGCAGGAATCCGGCTACCGGTGAGGATTTGACGCTCAAACCAAGGAAGATTGTAACTTTCAAGTGCTCAAGGAAATTGAGGGATAGGATTAACCCCAATTAAGACGAAAGGTTTAATGAAATGCTATCCAAATTCGGTAATGAAGTTTTATTGCATGGGCCTGATGCACTTTTACCGCAGAACCTGAATAATGAATGGTTGGGGATCCTACAAAAGATGGCCGGGGATTTTTTAGATGCAAGCTATGATCTTGAAGAATGTAAAAAGCCGGAGGATGTTGCGGATCCAATTCTATCCATCTGTGTATCAGAAATATTAAGGTCCCAGCATACCGATAAAACTGATATCTCTATTGAAGAAATGTTAGAAAATATCACAATCTATTCCGTATCGTTACTCATTGAGGCCGTTGAGAGGGAATCCAATATCGGAATAGAGCAGCCCACACTTGAAGATATTCTGTCTTGGGACAGAATAATTAGAATGAGAAGAACGAATGTTGATTTCCAGATAATATTAACCTAAAAATTCTAATTATTTTGAAACGACAGG
>CAZDAB010000745.1:0-1794 GCA_964502855.1 uncultured Desulfobacteraceae bacterium
TACAGCTAGAGCTTTCGTCCCTAGGGCTCTTTGGAGAGAAGTTGTGACGTCACTTCACTGACGTCACTTCACTTGACATACAAGCCTGCTTCCTCCTAAACTACACCCCTAAAAAGGGGCTTTTTACCAATCTGTTGGTTGCTTTAGCAGAGCGCTGCCTTTAGTTCTCCCTGGGCTGCCAATCCAAGGCCTTTGATTGAAATCACGTCCACCAATTATTATTTTATGTGCCTCTTAACAATTTACAGCTTAGTGCTTATATTTCATAATAAGATCAATCAAATAGAGCTAAGGAGGTCTTATTATGAAAATGCCAAAAGTTTCTTTGCTGGAATGGCAAAACCGTTATGGCACAGAACGAGCCTGTGAAAAAGTTTTGGTTAAAATTCGATGGCCGAATGGTTTTATATGTCCGCGATGCAACTCGAAAGATGCGAGTTATATAACAACTCGAAAAGTATATCAGTGTTCTCAATGCCGGCATCAAGTATCCATAACGGCCGGCACATTGTTTCATTCGACGAATTTGTCTTTGGTAAAATGGTTCTGGGCGATCTATCTTGCAGCCACTGATAAGGGAGGGATCTCTGCGCTCCGACTTGCCAAACATATTAGTGTATCTTGGCCTACGGCCCGGAAAATGTTGAAAAAAATACGTGTAGCTATGGCCGATAGAGACAGTGCTTATCGACTTGAGAATTTGGTTGAGTTTGATGATGCATATGTCGGTGGTAAGCGCACAGGTAAGCGCGGTCGAGGTGCCGCCGGGAAAAAGCCAATACTGGTTGCGGTAGAAACGAGAGGAGAAAAAGCGGGATTCATGGCCGTAGAAGCAGTAGATGTGATCTCGAAGGAAACTGTACGCGACTTTCTTCAAAATCATCTGAAGGTGGGTCAGACTGTTCGTACAGATGCATTTCCTGCGCTTAACTCGGTCAAGGAAATGCATTGCCACCAAAAAAAGGTAGTTCCGGCAGAAGAGATATCGAAATGGTTGCCTCTGGTGCATGTCATCATTGGTAATTTGAAAAAATTTCTGAATGGTACTTTCCATGGTGTATCTTTAAAATATCTCCAGGAATACCTTGATGAGTTTAGTTATCGTTTTAATCGTCGCTTCTGGGAACCTCAACTTCCTTTACGATTATTAAATGCTTGTTTGTCACATGTGCCAGTAAAATTGGCTGAAAATAGTTTATAGGCACTTTAAATTATAATATAGCATACCGGGAAATGGATGCCAACCAAATATTTCATGGACTTGTTTAATGAAGATATTGATCAACGGTTTTATGGATCATTTAAAGACACTTGGTATGCAAACGATTCAACTACGATCCCTCTCTGGCGGTTAAGAAAATATAGTGGAACTGAAATAGATACAATACCATTAACTCAAATTGCAAAACCAATGTTCAAAGTGGGCGATACTGCAATTTATTTCTCGAAAAAACCATTCCCTGAAAATAAAAAAGCGAAATGGAATCCTGATGATCAGTTTTATTTCCACCGGGATAAAGGTTATTTAGTAATTGATATCAACGATATGTATTTGCCTAATGGAGATCCGAACGATGCTATTATTAACAGACAATTTTATTTCCCGATTACAAAAAAATATATGGATTCAACCAGGCTTGAGCTTTCTCAGCAATTTAGTAAAAGGGATGCTTATGTCATCAGGCTTTCTGAAATGTATTTAATTGCTGCAGAAGCTTCTTTGAATCTTGGGGATGGTGCAAATGCTTACAATTCTTTGTTGGAAATTGCTAATAAACGGTCCTTATCAGGAGA
>CAZDAB010000746.1:0-1792 GCA_964502855.1 uncultured Desulfobacteraceae bacterium
TATTGAGGATAATTATTTCTCTTTTGCCCCTTTTTATTCGTTCTCCACTTTAAGGGGAGATTAAATTAATATTGACTGTAAAATTCTTTGAATGTTTTTTATCTAAATACCACGCAATTATGAGCGTTAATGCAACATTACCATCACTTATGAATAGCCAATATGGGTCTTTCCCCGTTAACCACGCTAAAAACGTACATAATAGACAGATTACAAATGCCATGATATAATTCATTTCTCATCCTCCATTTCTTCCTTAATCCTTTCAATTACATAATCAGGCACATGATATCCCTCTTTTTTTAAGAGCAAAACACGGCCAAGAAAAGATTCTAAATCAGGGTCATTAAAACTTGACCCGTCATACTCCAAACCAATATCTTCTATTTCGGCAGTATCAAGGAATTCCATCTGTTTTTTATAGGCTTCCCAATATTCTGAATTTGAAGCTGAACCATAGGCCGGCAACTCTGGGACGTTTTTATGCCGACATCCTGCAACGTGTGTCATATATCCACCATCAACATGAGCATAGCAATATAAATCACACTTCCAGTTATCAGAACTCCATCTACAGTAGCTCATTTCTCATCCTCCATAGCGTTCAAGTCCTCAATATCCTCCGGCTTTGTGCGTTCAGATCGGCAGGTTAGGTATTTCTTGGCCTCAGCTTTTTTCTGCTTTCTGGTTTTTTTCTTAGGTCGCTTTGCCATGTTTTACCTTCGCTTTCGTTAAAATATATTCCTGTCCGCAATTATTACATTCAACTATTCGGCTTTCCTTAGAAAGCATAACAGAACCCCAATCCTCGCAAAGACAATAAGGGCACGAATGATATACACTTGCGGATTTATGCCCAGGCCGAATTGGATAATGAATTTTTATGTTTATGCTGTGTTTCATTGCGCTATTATCCTTATCAACTTATGTTTGGGTTGCTTTGCCATGCTAAACCTCATGCTTTGTTAAAATATATTTCGGTTTGTTTTCCTTATTTCAGACAGAGCACGAGTCAAGTCCATCGAAGCTCTTTTCATTGCAGCAGACTCTTTACATTGGTATTTAGCCCATTCGTCTTCTTTAAGACGATCGACCAAATTTTCAGCCCTTTCTATAAAACGAAGAGCCTCTTTTTTCGCTATTATTATTTTCTCAATCCTTTGCTCCAGTGTTTTATCCATTATTTCCTCTCTTTCTGTAATGACCCTGAGCCTTGCTTTTATTTGATAAGGTCTTTAGCATCAAAGCCAAATATTTTGCTTAATCTATCAGCAAATGTTATTGGTTTCGATCGGAAAATATATGTTACCATAGCAGGGGTTAACCCTAACTTTCTGGCAAGGTTAATTTTTTTCATCCCGAGCCTTTCCATTTCCATCTTAATTTTGTCGGTATTTAATTGTAATTTTCCCATAATTCGTATTATAAAAAATAAAAACACAAATTGCAAGTTTTTTTATTTAAAATTTTATAAAAAATTATATCTAATAATTACAAAGCGTTAATCATTTATTCTATAAAATCTTTAAATTTAGCTAAAATAATGCTTGCTTTTTGTATTTTTAATTTTTATAATAAACCAACAATCAAAAACCACGGAGGCAATTAATGAAAATAATCTGCGCCTGGTGCGGCAAATATATTGGAGTAAAACCACCATATCATGACAATTCAATCACGCATACAATATGTGATGATTGTTATAAAAAAGAAACTGAACCATACGCAGGCGCTGAAATAACCGACTCGACAACAAAGATTGCGAGTGTCAGCATCACTCAGCCGGACGGTG
>CAZDAB010000747.1:0-1785 GCA_964502855.1 uncultured Desulfobacteraceae bacterium
CAAATATGATCATAAAAAATTCCAGGCCGGGTTTTACCATCAAAATGGTACGGGTCCCTCGGTTAATGCCTATTTTTTCAAATCCGTGGGCCAAACAGTCGGATTCCCGATCAAGTTGTAGAAAGGTAAGATGAGAATATGCAACCCTGCCATAATTATCCCGGCCCGCAGGATAAACAACCGCTCTTTTATATGGCTCTATTTTGGCCATCCTTTTAAGATGGGATGCAACGTTTACGGCATTTTTTTTATGATTGGCGGGTATCATTGGTTCGAATCAATTTCAGGTTGATAATTTTCATAGGGGTTTTTTTATTTAATATATAACCAAGCTGAGGGGCTAGGCAACGATAACCGAAAAACTATGATAAAGGTAAAAACTACCGGTCAAATACTGCTTTTCAAAAAGCGGCACGGCTTTGCCCGGTCTCACTCCACTGGTTTGCTCGCCTTTTTTATCTTGCTTTGAGGTAATTTTTTAAATCCCTATAGTAATTTTCATGTTGGCCAATCATTATTAATTCAAGGTCATCTCTAATAAGACGATATGAAAGCAAATATTGGATGCTTCTTATTTTGAACTTATGAACGTATACTCCACGGAGATCGCCTTTTTTTTCTATGCCAACAGATGGGTTTTCGGCAATCTTTAGAATCTGTTTGTCCAGCACCTTTTTTTCTTGCTTGCCAAATTTTTTAACTTTTCGTTCAAATGATCGGGACTGAAGAATTTTCATTGGCGGTTATCCAAATTTGTACTCTGATGATTCACCTTGTTCCAGCTCTGCAAGACCAATAAGAATATCTTTAATCAGGCTATAGGTTAAATCGGGATTTTCTTCAGCGCATTTACCAATCCGTGCCCAATATTCAATCTGACCAGTTAACGACCGTTTATCGATTTTACTATATATCTTTGCGTCCCGAACCAAATCGTTGGTAATTCTTACCGTGGTTGTCATTATTGTTACCTCCTTTGATATTATTTCAGGCAACGATATCATAAAAAATAGCAAAATGCAACATATTGCTGCATTAAGCAGCGCAATGTTTTTTTTGAAGGCGAACGGTGAATTCACCGGGCGCGTCAGCGATCCGGTGAAATGGAAGGTTGTGTGCCGGGCTTGGCCCGGCTGTTAAATGGTGCTGTCTGAAATTATGACACAATTGTCGGGCAAAGTCCAGATCCACCCTGACGGAGGGGAAGGATAGCCGAAGGCAAGGTCTGTTGCAGCAATGCATCGGCTGAAGGGCTGGAGCAAAGCGTAAGGCAAGCCCATCGTGTAGCGGAAGTCAGCAGACTTGAAAAGCGTGGACTGTGCTTTGTCCGTTATGCAGACGACTGTGTCATCTTTGTCGGAAGCAAGCGGGCAGGGGACCGAGTAATGGAAAGTGTCAGCCGTTTTATCGAAAAGAAATTACGGCTGGAGGTAAACCGGGAGAAGAGCGCCGTAGGTCGCCCGTGGGAACGTAAGTACCTGGGATTCTGCCTGACGAACTCACGCAAGAATCCGAAGATCCATATCCACTGGAAAACGATTAAACGGTTTAAACAGCGGGTGCGTGAAATCACGGCCCGCCGCCGTGGGCGCAGTCTTTCTCGGGCGATCAATGAACTGAAGCAGTTCATGAGCAGATGGTGGAACTATTATGGATTGACCGAATCGTTCAACCGCTTACGTCCATTGCCTCATTGGATCAGGCGTCGTCTTCGGGCGTTGGTCTGGAAGCATTGGAAGAACCGCAAAACCCGTGTGGGTCAACTCCTGAAAAGAGGAGTGTTCC
>CAZDAB010000748.1:0-1775 GCA_964502855.1 uncultured Desulfobacteraceae bacterium
CGGGCCAGCATTATTTTGATGTGCTCAAGGCCAAACTGAGGTGGAGCGGAGGCCGTGTTTAACCGCTTGATATTTAACAACGCCATTGTCTATTTTAAACGGCGCAATAATGTCAAAATGATCAAACATGACATTTACTTCTAACCCGGATATTTCATGAAATATTTGGGTTAGCGTCCTGTGCGGCCAAATGAGCGGACTCTGTTAAAATATTCCTCGCGGCAATGGTTTTCGATTTTAATAAGATTCTTAAAAGGCCGGTTGAAATCCGTCTGTCCGGTTGTAAAAAGACCGTGACCGTAAACAATAACGCCCGGTCTGCCCTTAATGGCTTCAGGAACCGTGTTGCACAGTCCGTACGGAATATTTTGTTCTTTGGTAATATCTTTTTATTGATCCTGATATCTTCGGTTTAGGATTTGGACAATTCGTTCTTTACCGTATTATAAAGGTCCAAAGCCTTATCAGGTTGCTCATTATCGTGAACAACGGCTCGCACCGCCTGGATCATTGCAATGGGTGATTCAGACTGGAAGATATTTCGGCCCATATCTACGCCACTGGCTCCTTGCTGAACCGCATTATAAGCCATGGTAAGGGCATCCAGTTCAGGAATTTTCTTGCCGCCGGCCATAACAATGGGAACAGGACAAGAGGCACAGACGGTTTCAAAGTTTTTTTCAATATAATATGTTTTGATATAATGTGCTCCTAATTCTGCACATATTCGGGTAGCCAATCTAAAATAACGCGCATCACGGTCCATATCCTTGCCAACTGCGGTCACAGCCAATGTTGGAATGCCGTAACGGGTTCCCATGTCCACCATGCGAGTCATATTGATGATCGACTCTTTTTCATATTCACCGCCGATGAATACCTGAACAGCCATGGCGCAGACATTCAGCCGTATGGATTCTTCTATATCAACAGCGATCTCTTCATTGGAAAGCTCTTTGAGTATACTGGTTCCACCTGAAACCCTAAGAACGATTGACTTTGTTATCGAAGGAGGAACAAGACTTCTTAAGATTCCCCTGGTAAGCATTAAGGTGTCCGCGTATGGGGTCAAAGGAAGAATGTTGAGATCTATACGTTCCAAACCGGTCGTAGGTCCCTGAAAATAACCATGATCTATGGCCAACATGACCGTGCGACCCGACTCAGGGTTGAAGATTTGCGCAAGCCGGTTTTTCATTCCCCAATCCAGGGAATTTGATCCTTTAAGAAAAAACCCCTCTGTCTTCTGAGGGATGTCGGCATAAAACTTTTTTGCTTCTTTCAACTCATCAATATCAGCCATTGTATTATCTCCTTTCTGTTACATCACAATAATTAAACGTTTCGGAATTTCTATAACCATATGAAATCAATAGCCTTTTAATGGCAATCTTTTTGTGCAATCGGAATGGAATACTGGAATGCTGGAATGTTGGAATATTGGGGATAAGGACGGAACTACACCATTTTAATTGTAAAAAACTCCTTCAAACCCATCATTCCATTACTCCAATATTCCAATTGGGGCGAAGCCCCTAAGTACAAATACACGCATAGAAGACGTGGCTTTGATTTTTCCATTTTCCTATACTTAATTACTCCAACCGACGTAAGAATTAAGCAGAGCCAATATTTCTGACCATGTCTTAGGATTTAGATTTTTAATTTAGATTATATCACTCTAACATTGCCACCATCAATCGGGATCTGAGCACCTGTCGTCTTGGCAAAAGCAGGACCAACCATGGCGCAAACCAATGTGGCTACGTCTTTGG
>CAZDAB010000749.1:0-1772 GCA_964502855.1 uncultured Desulfobacteraceae bacterium
AAGACCTATTATATCATTTTAAAATCATGGTTATTCTCAATATATAATATTTTTAGGGTCAGTATCCACAAAAACAATTTCTTTCCATACTGCATTTTTCAGTATAGACTTATATTTATAAAGTGTCTTGTAATAATTATAAATAAAAAAATAGCATAAGAAAACAATTTTCTTTTCAGCTTGGTTGAAAAATAGATTAGCTTAATATTCTTCGATATACTATTCTCTTAATACGACACATTGATTCAAAATCCTTCTTTTCCTAAAAGAATATCTATAATAAAAAAGCCCTTTAGCAAAAGCCAAAGGGCTGATTATGGTCTGTCTCCCCCAGACAGAACGATTTTCGCAACTTTTATATCAGTCATGAGATTAAAAAAGTGTATAATAAATTAGACGAAGCAATTTGTAATATTTTTTTAATATTCTATTAGTAATTTTTCCAACCTGCTCCTTTGATTGATTGGGGAATGTTTTTTAAAAATTATTGTCTTTTTGTAGGATATGTATTATTTTATATATAGTGTATTATAGTACTTTTTGCTGTATGCGTATTAGAAAAATAAATGATAGGAGAAATATATGGATAATAGAAGACGTTTTAATTCGGATAAATTGGAAGTATTTTCATCAAATGTGTTACAAAAGCTAGGTATTCCTGAATATGATGCTAACATTACCGCCAAAATGTTGGTAAATAGTGACCTTAGAGGAGTTGAATCGCATGGAGTGGCACATCTAAGCCCTTTTTACGTGAACTGGATTAAACAAGGAAAGGTAAAAATAAAACCTGAATTAAAATTAACCAATCATTCATCGATGTCTGCGATAATGGATGGAGATTCTGGACTTGGTTTCGTAGCCGGTTACCATGCAACGCTTGAAGCAATAGAGAGAGCTAAAAAGTTTGGTGCGGGGTTTGTCTCAGTAAAAAACAGTACACACTTTGGAGCTGCTGCTTATTACTCTATGATGCCGCTTGAACACGATATGATAGGTATTGCTATGACTGCCGGAGGACGATTTATGATGGCCCCCGGAAGTAACAAAAGGGCGGGAGGACTGAATCCAATTGCAGTTGCTGTGCCTGCCTATAAAAGACATCCGTTTGTTCTTGATATGTCTACCAGTGTTGTTGCATATGGCAAGATAGAGATTGCTAAAAGACAAGGAAAAGCAATCCCTAAGGGATGGGCAGTTGACGAGAATAGTAATTTTATAACGGATACACCAAAAATTGATATCGGAGATAATCAATGGAAAGGCGGCATGCTTCCTTTAGGCGGATTACCCGAAACCGGTGGATTTAAAGGTTTTGGACTTGCTGTGCTGGTGGATATCTTTTGCACTATACTCTCGGGTGCTGCTTTAGATACAGATATGAATCACTTTTTTGGCGCAATTCGAATAGATGGCTTTCGCCCCGTAAAGGAGTTCAAGCAACAGATGGATCAACTGATTGATTCTATTGAAAGTTTGCCAGTACTACCCGGATTTGAAAAGATATATGCTGCAGGTGGACCTGAAAACAAGTACATGCAAGAGCGGAAGAAAAACGGTATACCTTTGGACGAAGAAGTCATTCAGTCACTAAAAGAGCTTTCGGAAGAGCTAAAAATAATCTTTGACATTGATGTTTAAGAAATAACAAGATAACTCTTGTTTTTAATTGAACATCAACGGGATGGTCTCCACATTTGATGTAATTATTTTTAAAAATAAATCAGCCCTTCAGCAAAATGCCAAAGGGCTGGTTATTGTCTGTCTCCCTC
>CAZDAB010000750.1:0-1763 GCA_964502855.1 uncultured Desulfobacteraceae bacterium
CATGAGTTTGTACGGTGTAGTTGCTGATTATTTATGGAGCGGTTAAATTAAAAAAACTCCCCGACCCCTCAATAAAATAAGCATGGGATCTTCAAAAGGTAAAAGCAAGGTCATTGCTTATGACGAATTCTGATCATTTGAAATCTCGATCACTGCTCTTACTGGTTGCGGGCGCCAAAGGAGCAGTAGCTTCCACCCTTGCCGTCGCTGTGGCGACATTACAAAAAGACCCGGATACCCTCCTACCCAGCTTAACCACCCGCAACCGTTTTCCCTACCTGGCGCCGCCCCATGCCATACACATGGCAGGCTGGGATACGCAACCGGCAAACCTGGCCGATTGTGTTAAAACTCACGGGGTGATGCCTGAAAATCTCTGGAAACCGTATCAGTCAAATCTCGATGAAATCCTCATATTCCAGGCCCCGCCCCCGGATCCGGATCTCAAAGCACAGGTCCGACACCTGATGCAGGACATCCAGGACATCAAAAAAGAGTATTCCAATGCGCTGCCGGTCCTGATCAACCTCCTGCCGGCGGGCATTCAATTAGATCTTGAAAATTTTACGAGTCTGTCGCAGCTCTATTCGAAGGTTGATCCTGCGGACTTACCGGATTTGGCCTATGTTCTGGCATCGATTCTGTCCGGAATCCCGGTAGTGAATTTCTCACCCAACCATCTGGAATTTCCCGTTATTGTACAACAAGCCGTTCATCACCACGTTCCCATCTGCGGACGTGACGGTAAGACCGGTCAGACCTATTTTAAAGTGGTCCTGGCCTCGGCTTTAAATGCCCGATGTCTCCATGTGGATGGATGGTACAGCCTGAATATCCTGGGAAACGCCGACGGAAAAAACCTCATGGATCCTGAGCGGGCCGCGGGCAAAGTGGACAATAAAACTCAACTTCTGGATGATATTCTGGGTTATCCTGTGGGGCAGAAATACGGAGAACCTTGTCACAAAGTTCATATCGATTACTACCCACCCCGAGGTGACGCCAAAGAAGCCTGGGACGTCATCGATTTTCAAGGCATGTTCGGTCTGCCCATGAGTCTCCGTTTGAACCTTCAGGCCCGGGACTCCATCCTGGCCGCCCCGTTGATTCTGGATCTTTCACGCTGGATGGCCGTTTTAAAATCGGCGGGCCGATCCGGATTGATTCCGGAACTGGGATTTTATTTTAAAAAACCTCTGGGCAAGAATCCGCCCCTGAATTTTCAGGATCAGGTCCATCGTCTTTGGGAACTGGAAAAAGAATGTGATACTTTGAATGCGAATAAACAAAATGGAAAAAAATCATGATTTTCGCATACAGCACCAATTCCTTTGTTAAGTTCTCTCTTTTTGAATCTCTCCAGAAAATCGCAGGGCTCGGCTTTCGAGGGGTTGAAATCATGGGAGACAGACCCCATCTTTATCCGCCTGATTTTACGGCCTCGGATTTGGCCCGGGTCAAAGAAACACTCAAAAAACATAACCTGAACGTCACCAACATAAACAGCTTTACCCTTTTTGCTATCGGAGACACGTATCTTCCGTCCTGGATCGAACCCGAAAAACAAAGACGCGACCTCCGCATCCGGCATACCATCGACTGTTTGAAAGTGGCGGACGCACTGGGATGTAAAAACATTTCCGTTCCCCCCGGAGGCCCGTTGAATAATATGTCACGGAAGCAAGCCATGTCTTTGTTTCATCAGGGTATGGAACAGGTCATTCCTCTGGCGGAACAACTGGGAGTAAAAATCCTGGTGGAAC
>CAZDAB010000751.1:0-1762 GCA_964502855.1 uncultured Desulfobacteraceae bacterium
ATTATCTCCTTTTTTAACCCGATATGTCTGCACAGTCTCAATTTTGTAAAAGCTGAAAAAATCCTCCTGAATCTTTTTGTGGTATTCAAACCGTATTTCTTCAAACTGGTCTTTTGAGATCTTATCCAAAGGAATTTTGACCTTGTTATGCAATGATAATGGCCTTCCATAGGGAAATCCGTTCAGCCTTCGGATATCCTTTGTCGGAATTTCCAGCCATTCCGCATAGTGACCCAGCGTCTCCTCGATTTCGACTCGAATAATTCCCACGGGTTTGCCTCTTTTTTTTATGATTCGCTCAACCTGCAGGTTGCTTGCCATTTCACTCGGATTGACCGATAATCCGGAAGCGGTGACCCTGTCCTCAAATGCGAAACTTGCATGCTTGGATGCCATACCCGTGGCTTGTGCTGCCTGAGACCGGATTCCAAAGTCAGGAACATGGGTTAATTGGGGTCGATCTTCTTTCTTCCCCATACTTGCGACAGCTTTTGACAGATCAGGCTTTTCGTCAGGCGCCGGCAATCGCAAATTCTGGTTAATATAAATGGAACCTCTGGAATTGAGATTATTGGCCAGGATCAGGTCAGAAACGTTGAGTCCGTTTGTCTTTGCAATTTTTGTAAGAGTATCGCCCCGTTTTACTCGGTAAAAGTTACTGGATTTCTGGTGGGATTTATAAATCTCCCGGGGTAATTCTGCAGACGCACCTAATAAACACTGCACTGCGTGAGCCGGCAAATTCAACCTATATCCATTGGGGACATATTTTTCCTCTCTAAAAACCGGTAATCGCAAAGAAGGGTTGAGCCTGCGGATGTTTTTGATATCCACTTCAAAATAACGGGACAGTTCTTTGACGGAGGCATAACCGGCAAGCACTATTTCTCGACTCTCGACCGGTTTTTCCAGCTCTATCACGCCGAAATATTGCTCATAGTTTTTTGCCACCTTGCGTGCGGCCAGAAACTCGGAGTAAAAATTTCTGGAGGCGAACCTAAAGCGTCTGCCTTTATAATTGTTGAAAATCGCTTCATAACCGCCTTTGGCCCATTTTGCCTTTAATACCCCCGCAATCCCATGATTGTAAGCCGTGATGGCCAGCGGCCAGCTTACAAATTTTTCATGGCTATGCTTGAGCAACTGAGCCGCCGCTTCTGACGATCGAATCGGGTCCCACCGTTCATCCACCGCATACCCCACAGTCATAAATTGCTTGCCGGCGTCGCGAACAAATTGCCAGATGCCGGCGGCTCCGAATTTGCTGTAGGCTTTAAGGTTAAAGGAAGATTCTACATGAGGCAGGTATACAAGGTCCTCCGGCAGACCGTATGAACGAAACACTTCCCTGATCCGGCGGATATAGGCTCCGGAGCGAATAACCCCTTCTCGAAAGCGGTCTTTTTGGCCGATCTGGCAACGGATTTTGTGTATCGCCTTTCGGAAAGCGGCAGGATCTGCATTCTTGCCAAACATGGATGCGATACGTTTTGCCTCCCTATCCGAAGCAGAAGGATCTTGAGCCAGTTTTTCTAAAATATTTTTGTATTTATTCTTGGCATTTTTGATTCGTTTCTTGTTAACTTTTCTTGTACGGGGCCCTTCAGGTCCTGGCAGTTCGATGGCTTCATAGATGATATTCAAGTTTTCGCTGTCATGGAGAATACCCTGTGTGGTTGAGTACTTTGTGTAAACCTGGGTCCAAAATTCTACATTCGGTTTTATGCTGGGATAAATGGGAAAAGGATCAAGGTCAGCACAA
>CAZDAB010000752.1:0-1761 GCA_964502855.1 uncultured Desulfobacteraceae bacterium
CAGAGCCCGTGGCTCACATGAATCGCTGCAATGATCACCGCAAACGTATAAATGAATATATATACGGGGTTTGCAAATGCATTGGACATGAGTTGAAACGTGGTGGTGTTGGTTTTATCCACAAAATGAAAATTCATAAGATGAAAAACAACAAACAGCAGCAGAATAAAACCGGTGTACGGCATGGTTGCCGACCCCAGCGTCCGTCCGCCGGCACGTTTGTTCACCGAATATCTGACCGGCCGGGCTTTATAGTTTTGATAAAAAAGAAGCATACCGGTCAGAACATGGATGAGGGCAAAAAATAAAAGCCCGAGTTCTGCCAGGGTGACAAGAGGTCCTAATGAATGAAGATGCTCCACATACGAGTTAAAGAAATCTTTACCGCCATAAAGGGTCAGGTTCCCGGCAAGATGTATGGTCAGAAAACAGCAGAAGCCCAGACCGGTAACTGCCATCATTAGCTTTTTCCCAACAGAAGTGCCCAAGGGGTTCGTAAGCCCGTTCATCTCTTCCTCCAATACATTGAACTTGTTATTAATTAAATGTCTCTGAAATTCTACAAATTCTTGAAAATACAGGTTTATTAATGGCAACCTGTTTATTTCATCAGAATGGAAGAATGGAATGCTGGAATGTTGGAATATTGGGGATAAAGGCGGAAGTAAAACATTATAATTGTAAAAAACTCCTTTAAATCCATTATTCCATTATTCCATTATTCCACTATTCCAAATTGGGGCGAAGCCCCTAAGTTCCGTTTCGGGAATTCTGCAACTTGATAAAATCACAATTCTTTTAATGGCAACCCGTTTATGCCATTGGAATGGAATACTGGAATACTGGAATGCTGGTATGCTGGAATATCGGGGGTAATCGCGGAACCACACTATTTAAATTGTATAAAAAATCCTTCAAATTCATCATTCCATTACTTCATTATTCCCTCCGGGGCGAAGGCCCTATGGGCCGGGGGCCAATTCGGCCTGCCCGCTCGTGCCCCAGGCCGCCTCGCCTTGCCCAGCTGGCGGGCGAGCTTGCAATGGCAGGCGGGGCCAATCCCCTAAGTTCTGATGAATTCTTAATTCAAATTCATCAAATAAAAAAAACATCTATTCCTTTTTATTGGGGCTGTCAACATAATTCTCCATCCACCATGCATCATATTCGGTGTTCATAATACTGTCTGCCAGGGTTTGACCGGTTTTGGTTTGCAGACGCTTTAACGCAAACGGTAACCACTTTTTGGGAGGTTCGTAGCCGATGTCCGAAAGGGATTTTAAATCAAGGATGAGTGCAAGTTGGTCCGCATCATGTGCAAGTTTGGCCTCTATTGACCGGCATGCATTAAATTCCTCTATTAAATCGGCAAGTTTTGTACCAAACGGCAAGTTTCTCGTAATATCCTTAACGGCCTTTTTCTCATCTGCAGCTACGTATTTTTTCTGGACGTAGTTAAGATCACCGGTTTTTGCCTCCGGGAGATCGTGCACCAGGGACATGGCGATCAGTCTGAGAGCATCGACCTCCGGCTCTATTTGAGACATGACAAAAGCAATGAATGAAACGGAAAACGAATGCTCGGCCACGGACTCCTTCCCCGCCCCAAGAAAATGGTAGCCGGATCGGGGAATTTCTTTTAAAATATTTGCTTTGAACAAAAGATTTGCAATGTTTTTCATAAGATCTCCCTATGTTACGCAATTGAAAATTGATGAATTCGTAAAAAGTTGTTTTTTTGACGTTTTATGAGACCATCAG
>CAZDAB010000753.1:0-1759 GCA_964502855.1 uncultured Desulfobacteraceae bacterium
CAGGAACGCACCGCTCATCTACCCAGAAGATATACGTCTTATCCCATGGAATTGCCGAACCACAGGGTTCTTCAGCCAGCATCCTGTACATGCTTCTGGGTGTGGAGCCGCCGGAGATGGCTACCACAAAACGCCCCTGGCGGTCAATGCTCTCTTTGGCAGTCTGATGAAATAGGGTCGTTGCTTTTTGTGCCAGCATTGCTGCATTTTCTGTGACAATGATTTTCTGATTGCCTGTCATGGTCCCACTATTCTGTTTAATTATGTATTGATGAACTCATAAAAAGTCAAAATTGAGACGGCAAAGTAAAAAGTTCAAGTTCAAGGCGTCGCGAATTTCGTGGAATGAGGCGTACTTATGTACGCCGCAGTGAACACGAAATGAAGCGCAACGCAGAAATTGGATTTTTTACGAAGCCGTCATGTATGGTCCTTTATCTTTTTTATAATCTTGGGAATGAAAAACGAAAAGATAAAGAGCCCAATGGAGAAGAAAACCTTAAAGGATATCAGCTCTCCCCAATTTCCGGAGGCCCATACCTCTTTGAGCGTCCCGATAAAAAAGGTGAAGATAAACGTACCCACGATAATGCCCAGGCCGGTTCCCGCAACATAGTCCCAGAATCGGACCTTGGTCAGACCCATGCCAAAATTCATGGGCGTAAACGGAAAATAGACTAGCCTGAGGTACAGGACGGTGGCAAAGCCGTTTCGTTCGATGGCATCGTCATATTTTTTCAGCTTGTCACCGATCAGGGAAGCGGCAAATTCCCTTCCCAGGGTCCGTCCAATAAAAAAGGCGGCGCTGGCACCGATCATAGCGCCGAACCATACATATAAGAATCCCCAATAGGCTCCGAATATGGCGGCCCCCAGCCCCGTCAACAGGGTGCCCGGCAAAAACAAACATACACCCACCACATAAATTACAATATATACCACCGGTGCCCAGAGACCGGCGGTTTCAAGGAAACGACCCAGCTCTTCCGCCGTGAGATAATTCTTGACCGGGGTAAAACGGATCAAAAAAATGGCTCCGATAATAAAGGCTGCGAAAATAATCGCCTTTATTATCGCTTTGGAATTCTTTTTAGGTTTTTGAAGGCGTTCTTCCAATTCTCTGATCCTTCCCTTCATTTTCGTTTCGATTTTTTACTTTGCTTAAAGTAGTTTCCTATTCAGAAATGAGCATTTTTTTTGATGAGCAAGGCAGCGCAAGGGTTTGTGCTGTGGCGTACATTTGGTACGCCGCAGGCGGAAACCCGAGGAGAACGCTGCTCATCGAAAAAAAGGCCATTTCTGGATGGAAACTATTCTCCGTTTAAAGACCAAGCATAATCCAGATATTTAATCTTGATTTTTGATCTTTTTGCTTCCAATTCCTTTTTCAGATCTTCTTTGGCGTATTTCATGAAAAAACCCATAATATCATTGTCAAAATCTTGCGAGAACCATTTGAATATTTTACTGATATAAAGCGTGTTGTCCTCAAGATAATTTCGCTTCGGGTTATTGATAAACGCTGTGGATGCATGGTTGAGTTGCTGGTCTAATGTGCTTCCGAGATAGGGTTCGGAGCCCAGCGGCGGGCAACTCAACGCCGCGCAATTAATGGCAAAATGAACCCGTGGATCTTTGAACCGGGGACGAAGTATATTGTGCTCGATGTCATCCAACGTGATGACATCACCGTCAATGCGACACATTTTCTTTTTCCATGGGCTGTTGAATATACTTCCAAGATCCTTTATGGATTTAA
>CAZDAB010000754.1:0-1750 GCA_964502855.1 uncultured Desulfobacteraceae bacterium
CAAAATTTTATATTAAAATAATTCTTAATAACTTTCTGAAAGAGGTCGCAAAAATCTATTTCGAGCACTATCAACTCGCTAAAAACAAAAAGCAGCTTCATGAAATGGGTATAGCCCCGACGGTTATAACTGTTTTGTTAAGACAAACAATTTTGTTGACCACAGGAGTAGTGGTCTGAAAGGAGGCAACTTCTATGACTGAAGGAATTAAAATCCTACTGGTGGATGACGAAAGGGCTTTTATAGAATTAATGACAAAGCGTTTAAGAAGGAGAAAGCAATATGTCATTACCGCCGAAAGTGGGCCGGAAGCCCTGGCACAGATGGAAAACGAGTCATTTGATGTGGTAATTTGTGACGTCAAGATGCCGGGGATGAATGGGATTGAAGTTTTGAAAGAGATAAAACATCGTTTCCCCGATACCGAAGTCATCATGCTTACGGGCCATGCGACAATAGAATCCGGGCTTGAGGGTGTACGTTTCGGAGCCTTTGATTATCTGATGAAGCCAACCGATATTGAAATTCTTATGGCGAAATTGGAGGCGGCATACGAGAATAAGACGAAGAGAGAACTCAAGATTCGCGATGCTGAATTTGAACGTGATCGGGGACTAATCATCGAGGAGATATTCCTGAAAAACGTCATACGCCGTGATATCCCATACCTCTACGCCGATAGCTCACTTGCAGATGCAGTGCGTACTTTCAAGAAAAAACCGGATACGCCTTTTGCAGAAAAAATATTTGTAATTAATGATTCAGGGGAACTTCTTGGAAAAGTGAGACGCAAGCACATCCTCATGGCAGTGCTCCCCATATTTCAGAAGGAAAAAATCATTAATGGGAATGACCTTACCTGGAAAGAGTTCCTTAATAAAGGTCCTGGTCCTGCGGGCACTCTGCCAATAAGCGAAATTATGAATAGGGAAGTAAAATCTTTGGGCGCTGATGCAAAAATCTTAGAGTCGGTAACGTTTATGATCGATAATAATTTAGCCGTACTCCCGGTTGTGGAAGGAAGAAAATTCCTGGGAACAGTTCGGATGTATGATCTCCTGTTAGTAATCAACGATATTATGGCTGAAGCGCTATAGCCACACGTTTTAGGCCACGCCTGAAGGAGGTAAAACATGGCTGTTATAACTATTTTTGGACTATATGCTTCAAAAAAAAGGCAGTTTGGCATAACCCTGGCCAGGAAGCTGAACTACGACTACGCGGACAGAGAAATAATTCGGGAACTTGCCCGTTGTGCAAATGTATCCGAAGAATTTGTGGAATCCTATGAAGATGGTCGATCCAGAGGACTTATGAAGATTCTCTCCAAGACTATTAGTATGAGTTACATTAAAAGAATTGTAGGTGATAGCTCCGGATATATAGATTCCAAGATTTATCTCAAATTGCTGGAAGAGATTGTGCGTTCCCTCGCCAAAAAGGATAATATTGTCATCGTTGGACGGGGAAGCCACTGCATCCTTCAGGGCTATAAGAATGCATATTTTATAAAGATCAGGAATGAATGGGAAGACAGGGTCAAAAGAGCTCGAAAATCATTAGGATCACAAGTTTCCGATATTGAAGGCTATATCCGCGAACGGGATATAAGGGAAAAGAAATTCATGGAATACTTCTTCGACGTTGACTGGTTAGACCCTTCACTATTTAGTCTGGTGATAAACCTGAGCAAAGTGAGCATAGAGGAAGGTATACAACAGGTCGTTGATCTGATTTCAGCCTAAAAAAA
>CAZDAB010000755.1:0-1747 GCA_964502855.1 uncultured Desulfobacteraceae bacterium
TGACTGACTGGTCAAAAGTCATGAGCGGTGTGGATACGGTTGTCCATTTGGCAGCCCGGGTGCATGTGATTAACGATATTGCTGCTGACGTGTCTGACTCATATGGGTTTGTTAATGTGGCCGGTACAGAGCGTCTTGCGAGGATGGCGGCAGCTTGCGGGATTAGACGTTTTATCTATTTAAGTACTGTTAAAGTTAACGGAGAAGGAAGGTCGTCTCCCTATACCGAAAAGGATAATCCAAAACCTATAGATCCTTATGGTATAAGCAAATGGGAATCTGAAAAGCGATTACATGAAATAATAAATCATAGCGGACTGGAAGTTGTTATCCTCAGGCCTCCACTGGTCTATGGACCTGGTGTCAAAGCTAATTTTTTGCGCCTTCTTAATGTAGTGGAACGGGGCATACCGCTTCCTCTTGCTAATATAAATAACGACAACAGTTTGATTTATTTAGAGAACTTGCTTGATGCCATTGTCACTTGTGTTAACCATCCCAAAGCGGCTGGGCAGACCTTTCTGGTAAGCGACGGCGAAGATGTTTCAACACCTGAGCTGATCCGGCGCATAAATTCTGCGTTGGGAAGACCGGCAAGACTTTTCCCTTTCCCACCTGTTATGTTAAAAATGGCAGGGATCATTACAGGAAAATCTGTTGCGATTGATAGACTTCTTGGCTCATTAACGGTTGACTGTTCAAAAATTCTTCGTGAGTTAGACTGGCAAGCACCCTTTTCGATGGACCAGGGATTAGGAGAGACGGCAAAATGGTATATGAAAACGGATATACAATAAATCTTTTGATATTGAAAAAAATAATTTTTAAAAAATGGTATAAATTAGGCCGACAATGTTTTCAAAATGCCGGTCTAATGTAATAAGTTCTGCTGCGTGCTCTATAGCTTGAGCTGCGATCCAAATATCGTTACTCGGTATCGGAGTCCCTTGACGTTTAAGATGGAGTGCAATTCTGGAATAGCGATCTGAAGTCGTTTTCCCGATGTTAATAATTTCGACCACTTTATGCTTTAAAAATTCACCTAGTTCATCCATGTTTTCTTTGAATCTGTTGCCGTTTCGAAATCCAAACATCAACTCTCCCAAAACAATAGGAGAAAATAAGACCGTTTTGGCACTTGTAATGCTATCTACAACTTCTTCTGTCCCGAGTTTAAATCCGACGTAGCCACTGGTATCCAGCAAGATCCTCATTTCCACATGTCCTCATCTATTTGTTCACATGACGCTATAGACTTCAAAAAATCAGAAGCCTCTTTATTACTCCAACCACCAGACAATTTTCTTAACGAAGCCGCCGGTGGTGTCTGATTTTTTTTGTTAAACCCGGTATAATTGTAAATCATTTCGAGAATAACTTTGTTAAGAGACTTCCCGGTCGTACGTGATATTTTCCGTATCTCTTGCTCTATTTCCGGGTCCATGCCACGTATAGTTATCTGTACCATAGACTCACCTCCTCAGTCTTTATGACTTATATTATGACTCATTATTAGAATAATCAAGAAAAAAATAGAAGAAACAGATTTAATGCTTTATGCTTCGAATTTTTGTGCGGGTGAATATAAATATTTTCAAAAGAAAGGTTGCAAAATGGAAGCAAAACATATAGTTCTTAATGGAATTCAATTAGATATGTTTTACTTGAGTACATTCTGGAAAGTCACGGATTGCAGGAAATTTGGAGTTTGGAAATTAGCTAAATTTATGATGAAATTCAGACTATT